>JANPBY010000042.1:0-14507 GCA_031430645.1 Actinomycetes bacterium | reverse complement strand
CGACGGCGCGCTGGCCCGCAGGCGCGGCCTGGTCACGAACTTCGGGAAGATCGCTGACCCGATCGCAGACAAGGCCCTCATGGGGGTTGCCCTCGTCGGGCTGTCCCTGCTGGGTGAACTGCCCTGGTGGGTGACCGTCGCGATCCTCGTTCGTGAGGTCGGGGTCACCCTGCTGCGTTTCTGGGTGATCAGGCACGGGGTCATCGCGGCCGGGCGAGGGGGCAAGCTCAAGACCGCGCTGCAGGCGGCGGCCGTCTCGCTGTATCTCCTGCCACTGACCGGGTTCCTCGCGACCTTCCGGGCCTGGGTGATGGCGGCGGCGCTGGTCGTGACTGTGGTCACCGGCGCGCACTATGTCGTCAAGGCCGTACGTCTCCGCCAGACATCGCCGCGGGCCAAATCCACGCGGGATGTCGGGAGGCTCGCGTCGTGAGCGATGACCTGGACAAGCTGGCCACCCTCCTCGTCCGTGAGCTCGGCCGTCGTGGGGAGACCGTCGCTGTGGCCGAGTCCCTCACCGGCGGACTGGTCACGAGCACGTTGGTCGGTGTTCCAGGCGCCTCAGCCATCCTGCGGGGTGCAGTGGTGGCCTATGCGTCGGACCTGAAGGTGACCCTCCTCGGGGTGGATCCTGAACTGCTCGAGCGGGTGGGCGCCGTCGACGGTGAGGTGGCGACGGCTATGGCTGACGGGGCTCGGCTGCGTCTGGGGGCGACGTACGGGCTGGCGACGACCGGCGTGGCCGGACCGGACCCGCAGGACCGACGGGCTCCCGGGACCGTGTTTGTTGCGGTGGTAGGCCCAAAAACCTCGCGCGGGGTGGCGCTCCAGGTGCTCGGAGACCGCGCGGTGGTCCGCGTGGCTGCCGTACGCGCGGCCTTGAACTTGCTCGCGACCACGTCAGGCGTCGAGACGGGGGAACAGACGGCCTGATTCCCGGTGTTGACACGTCCGGATGGGTGAACGACCACGCGCGGGCGCTTGTGTCCAGAGGCTCCGACCCTCCATCCATAGGTCTGGGCAGGTACGGTGAGAGTGTTCTAACGACCACGAGCGGCCGAGGAGGCGAAATGGTGTTGCTGCGCCGAGTGCTCGGCCACGAGTTGCGCGCTTACCGGCTGCGCCAGGGGCGGACCTTGCGTGAGGTCTCCGCCACGGCTCGGGTCTCCCTGGGCTACCTCTCCGAGGTCGAGCGAGGTCAGAAGGAAGCCAGCAGCGAACTGCTCGCCTCCATCTGCTCAGCACTTGACCTTCCGCTGTCGGTGGTGCTGCGCTCGGTCAGCGACGAGTTCGCCCTCGCCGAGCTGGCTGAGTCTGAAGCCACCACCCCGGTCGCTTCCGCCGCCTGACCGGCCGCGACGCCATGCCGGCGATCGACCGACCCACTGGAACTCGCTCACGCGCGGGCAACGGCATGGGTCGCGCGCGAGCCGGTGTGCTCGATGGGGCTCTGCGCAGCGTGGTCAAGCAGGGCACTCGCGCCACGACCATGAGCGGCATTGCCACCCTCGGTGGGGTGGCGAAGGCCACCGTCTACAACCACTTCCGGACCAAGGATGAGGTCTGGGAGGCGTTGCTGGTCGATGAGGTGGATCGAGCGGCCACTGCTGCCGGCTCGGTCGATGATCTCGTGGGTGCCCTGACTGCCCTGGCTGATCACCTCGCCGAGCACCCGGCCCGCGCGACGCTGGCCGAGCGTGAGCCCGAGGTGTTGGCCCGGCTTGTGGCAGCAGCGCCAGACGATGAGCACTGTCGGGCCGTGACGGTGCAAGGGTTGGCTCGCCTGAACTCAGCGACGAGCAACGATGCCGTTGATCTGGTGCTCAGACTGGCCGCGTCCTACCTGCTTGCCCCGGGGAGCGGACCGGAGCGGCGTGCTCTCGCGTTACGCGTGAGCGCTGCCCTCGGGCGGGAGCCTCGCGTCCCCGAGTTCGAGTCGGTGGCCGCCGGCGTGGACGGATCGGTGGGATGAGGTCCCATGCCCTGACCGTTGCGGTCGCGGCTGCCGGTCTCGCTCTGGTCCTCTCCTCCTGCGGCTCTGTTGGAGGGACGCCGAACAGCCTGGCCCTTCCGACCAGCCCGGCCGTTTCGAACAGCGCCGCCGCCGAAGCCGAGGCGGCGGCTCCGGCTGGCACAACCAGCCAGGCCCGCCGTCCGACGTTGCTCGCGGCGGGCGACATCGGCGATTGCCGAGCCGGCGACGGTGGGGTCCAGTCGGTCGCGGCGCTGGCCGCGACCTTGTCAGGACCGATGCTTGCCCTCGGAGACCTCGCCTACCCAGACGGCACCCAGGCGAACTATGGCGCGTGCTTCTGGCCGTCATGGACTCCGCTGCGGTCGCGAGTCAAGGCCGTGATCGGCAACCACGACAACCGCAACCGCTCGGTGTTCTTCGCGAACTGGCCGTCGGCCGGCACCTCGGCCAAGCCGTGGTACTCCTTCACGGTCGGCTCGTGGCGCGTCCTTGTCGTCGACTCCAACTGCGCGACGACCAGCCCCGGCTGCGCCGCCGGATCGCCGCAGACCGCCTGGATCGCCAGCACCCTGGCTGCCAACCAGGACCGCTGCACGCTGTTGGCCATGCACCACCCCCGATTCAGCTCCGACGATGCGCATGGAGACACGGTGGCTGTGGACCCGCTCTGGCGCGCGGCCTACGCCGGAGGGGTTGACCTCGTGCTGGCCGGCCACGCGCATGGCTACGAGCGCGTGGGTCCGCTGAGCGCAGCGGGTCGGCTCAACACCACCGGGCCGGTGCAACTCATCGTGGGCACCGGAGGTGCACCGCTGCGCGGATTCGCCTCCCTCACCCCGGCGAGCCGGAAGCGGATCGCCGACACTTTTGGCCTGGCCCGACTCACCCTCACTCCCGGAGCCTGGCGTTCTGAGTTTCTCGCAGCTCCCTCTGGCGACGTCCGGGATCAGGCGTCCGGCGCCTGCCGCTGACACTCATGTTGCTGACAGCTGGGACACCAGTACGTCAGCCGACTGCGTGGTGGGACGCCCTGCTCAGCCGACTTCACGGGCGTTCCGCATCTGCGGCAAGGCTTCCGGGTGCGCTCGAAGACCCAGTGTTGGCGACCGCGGCGATGGTCTCCAGTGGTGACCTGAGCAGCAGTCTCTCGATTGGCGAGCAGCAGCCTGCGGCCGAGTGTGACGAGGGGCGCGAGCCCGCCTCGCTGCTCGACCGCGGCGACTGGGGTCCAGGGGGAGAGGCCGCGCAGGAAGCACAGCTCGTTGGCATAGAGGTTGCCGAGCCCTGCCACGACGGCCTGGTCGAGCAACGCCAACCGAACCTCTCGGTCGGCCTGCGACGACAGGCGTCGTACGGCTTCCGCCAGGTGCATCGGATCCCACGAGTCGTCGAGGAGGTCAGGCCCGAGGTGGCCGACGACTGTGTGCTCGTCCGTGGTCCGGATCAGCTCGACGACGGGGAGCCGGTAGCCCACGGCGACCCGGTCGGCGACCTCAAGGACGACTCGGACCGCCTCGTCCGGACCGCCGCGCCAACGTTGGCCCGGGCGGTAGAGGTGCCAGCTGCCGTCCATCCGGAAGTGGGTGTGCAGCGTGCGGCCGCCATCGATGCGCGTAAGCAGATGCTTGCCGCGGGGGACCACCTCGAGCACGGCAAGCCCGGACAGGTCGGTCGTGGCGAGCTGCGGCACCCGAAAGTCCGAGCGCGTCAGCGTCTGGCCCGCGAGCGCCGCGTTCAGGTTCTTGGCGGCTAACCAGACGCTGTCCCCCTCAGGCATCGGGCTGCAGCGAAAGTCGGTAGCGCACCTCGACGACTGGTAGTCCGGCGGCCGACGGCAAGGTCTCCAGCGGCTGGACGGTGCCGTCGGGGGAAAAGCCGCATGAGTCGTAGAACACCTGGCCTAAGTGGTTCTCCTCCAGCACCCACAGGCGTGCTGCGGTGTGGCCTTCGGCTCGAGCGGCGTTTAGGGCCACGGCCATGAGCGCTCGCCCGTGGCCGGACCGCCAGGCGTCGGGGTCGACGTACAACGCCCAGATCTCCACGATCGTTGGGTTGGACTCGTCGCGATCGGGACCCAGCACCATGAACCCCAGCACCTGGCCGTCGGCGGCGAGCGACACCCAGTACCGGGCGGGTAGATCCGGATCCAGCAGGCGTCCGTGGAACCGGTCGGTGTCGGCCGCCACGTCCAGATCGGACAGCACGGCCGCGTCCACGAGCTCCTGGTAGGCCGCGCGCCAGCCGGCGATCCGGATCCGGGCGATGGCGCTTGCGTCGGCAGGCTTGGCCCGGCGGACGAGGGGTGTGCTCACGTGTGTCAGCGTGTCAGGCCGGCTCCTCTGCCCGTGCGCCCGGGCGTTAGCTCGACACCGGCTCGCGGACCGCCTCGTCCGCCTCGCCCGGTGCTGCCTCGCGTCGAACCGTACGCAGGGCGACGGCGATGCCGCCGACCCACAAGAAGACGATCGCCAAGTAGACGAGGGAAGCCGAAGTCCCGGTGACCTCGAAGGTCCTGAGCAGAGTCCGCACGTTGGTGATGACGAGCAAGCCGCCGGTGAAGGCGCCGAGGACTGGGGTCGGGAGGCGGCGAACCAGCCAGGCAGCGACGGGGGTGGCCAGCACGCCGCCGATCAGGAGGGCGCCGACCGCCGCGAAGTCGATGCCGGAGGTGCCTAGGGCCAACAGGAAGCCCACGCTGGCGGCCAGGGCGACGAGGAACTCACTTGCTGATACCGAGCCGATCGCCGTGCGCGGCTCCATCTTTCCGGCCGTCATGAGTGTGGGAGTGGCGAGCGGCCCCCAGCCACCACCGCCGGTCGCATCGATGAAACCCGCCGTGAGGCCAAGGGGTGCGAGGAGCCGGCGCTTGGGGGTGTGGACGGTGACTGCGGGCCGGATGCCGAGGGCGAAGCGCGCGAGCACGTACAGCCCGAGAAGCAGCAGGATCGCGGCCATCCAAGGCCGGGCCGCCTCGGTCGACAGCGAGGAGAGGAAGGTCGCGCCAGCGAAGGCGCCGATAGCCCCAGGGATGCCGATGCGGCGGACGACTGACCAGTTGACGTTGCCGAACTTGTGGTGGGCGAACCCCGACGCGAGCGTCGTCCCCAGCTCTGAGAGGTGAACCGCGGCTGAGGCGGCCGCGGGGGCGTAGCCGGCCGAGAGAAGCAAGGTGGAGGTGGTCACGCCGTAGGCCATACCAAGCGAGCCGTCGACCAGTTGCGCGAGGAAGCCCACGATCCCGAACACGATCAGCGTGCGCACGACGCCCTCCATCCCTCGATAGCGACTATTCCAACCAGATAAGTAAGAAATATAGCCGGAGCGGAGATCTGGGGCAACTCCTGGCAGGGCGGGACCGCTCAGGCCCTGAGCCGGAGTCCCCGAGGAGTGGGGTGGAAACCGGCCCGCTCGAGGGCGGCGCCGAGCGGGGAGTCGAGCACCGTGGACCCGTCGGCCCGTTCGACCGCCAGCTTGCCGAGCTGCCCGTCGCGGACGGCCAGGGCGAGGGCGTCGACCGCGGGTTGGAGCACCGCGGGATCGTCGGTCCAGGTGAGCAGTGAGCGGCCACCGCGTTCGACGTAGAGCACGAGCTCTCCGTCGTGCAGCACGACCAGGGCGCCGGCCTTGCGTCCGGGCTTGTGCCCCGAGGCGACCTCGCCAGGGCGGGCCGGCCAGGCTAGTGCCGCCCCGTAGACGTTGGCGGGGTCGGTGGCGGCGAGCATCACGGCGGGGGCGGGCTCGCGCCGCTCGGTGGCGTAGGTGCGTAGCCGGTCGACCGCACCGGGGGAGAAGAACTGGGCTGCACCCAGCCCCTCGACGGCGTAGCCGCGACGCGCCCGGCCGACCTCCTCGAAGGCGGCGAGCACCCGGTAGGCCGCGGCGAACCCGCCCGGAACGCGTTCGGCCGTGACCGCCCCGCGGGTGACGACGCCGTGCCGATCGAGCAGCCCGTCGGCCAACGCGTGCGCGCGCAGCGTGGGGTCGGTGTCCCGCTCGGGGAGCAAAGACCACCGCCCCGCGACCGTGGGTGGTCCCGAGCGAGCAGGCATCGGCGCCCGGCCCGGGCGGCCGTAGCGGGAACGCGGGGTCGCCTTGCGGGCGCGATGGGCGCCCCGACCAGCCCCGGTGAGGGCCCGAATGGGACCGAGCGTGTCGTTGGTGAGCCGACCTGACCAGACCAGGTCCCATAAGGCCGCGGCCAGCGCGGTGTCGTCGAGGGAACCGACCTTGTCGGACAACGCTCGAAAGAACAGTGCGTTGCCGCCGTCGAGCGCGTCGAGAACCGCGCCGTGCAGCGGAGTGCTGGCGAGATCGTCCACGATCAGGGGCAGGGATAGCGGAGCCGACTCGGTGAGATGGAGCGATAGCCAGCCGTCGTCGCCGGGCAGCGCGCCGTGGCCCGCCCAGAGCACCTCCCCGGAAGCGGTCAGCTCGTCGAGGAGCGCAGGGGAGTAGCCGGCGACCCGGGCGGGGAGCACGAGTCGCTCCAGGGCCGAGGCTGGCATGGGGGTGCCCTGGAGCTGCTCGATGACTCGGAGCACACCGTCGACCCCGCGCAGGCCTCCGCCGACGCCCTGCCAAGCCGGCAGGAAGCGGGCAAGTGCCGCGGGCGGCACCGGCTCGGCCTCCTGGCGGAGGAGGGCCAGTGAACGCCTGCGCAACAGGCGGAGCACCTCGGCGTCGCACCACTCGGTGCCTGATCCACCCGGGCGGAACTCCCCCTCGGCCACCCGGCCGCTGCCGGCCAGCCGCCGGAGGGCGCCGGTGACGACAGCCGTGCCAAGGCCGTAGCGGAGCGCGACGTCGGCCGCGGTGAAGGGCGCGTGCGTACGTGCGTAGCGCGCTACGAGGTCACCGAAAGGGTCGGTGACCGGTTCGAGGAAGGCCTCGGGGATGCCAACGGGCAGCGGGACACCCAGGGCGTCGCGCAGGCGTCCGGCGTCCTCGATGGCGGCCCAGCGCTCCTCGCCGGCCAGCCGCACCCGGATCACCCGGCGGGCGCCTTCAAGCTCGACCAGCCAGCCGGCCTGGGCGCCGCGCGCCATCGCCTCGGCGGTGGACAGCGGTCCGAGCATGCGGAGCAGGTCGGCGGTGCCTTCGGCGTCGCGGGCCTGCCGGTCCTCGGACAGCTTCTGCAGGTCCCGCTCGACCAGGGCCAGCGCCTCGGGGTCGAGCAGCTCGCGCAGCTCGGCCTGCCCGAGCAGCTCGGCGAGCAGGGTGGAGTCGAGAGAGAGCGCAGCAGCTCGACGCTCCGCGAGCGGGCTGTCGCCCTCGTAGATGAAGGCTCCGACGTAGCCGAAGAGCAGGCTACGCGCGAAAGGTGACGGCTCGGTGGTCTCGACCTCGACGATGCGCACGGCGCGGGACTCGAGGTCGCGCATCAGCCGGGTGAGGCCGGGGACGTCGAAGACGTCTTGCAAGACCTCGCGCATCGTCTCGAGCACGATCGGGAACGAGGGGTACTCACTCGCCACGGACAACAACTGGGCGGAGCGCTGGCGCTGCTGCCACAGCGGCGAGCGGCGACCGGGTTGGCGGCGCGGCAGCAGCAAGGCTCGACCGGCGCACTCGCGGAACCGGCTGGCGAACAGCGCCGACCCGCCGACCTCCGCGGTGACCAGCGGCTCGACTTCCTCGGGAGTGAGGACGGCGATGCCGCTGAACGCGTCGTCCTTGCCCAGGTCGGGATCGAGATCGGTCTCCGGCAACCGGATGACGATGCCGTCGTCAGCGTGCATGGCTTGCACGTCGAGCCCGTGCCGCTCGCGCAGCCGCGCGGCTAGTGCCAGCGCCCATGGGGCGTGAACCTGGGCGCCGTACGGGCTGTGCACGACGAGCCGCCAGTCGCCGAGCTCGTCGCGGAACCGCTCCACGACGATGGTGCGGTCGTCGGGCACGTGGCCGGTGGCGGTGCGTTGCTCCTCGAGGTAGGTCAGCAAGTTGTCGGCCGCCCACGCATCGAGCCCCGCGGCGGTGACCCGTACGCGCGCCGCGTCGGGGTCGAGGCTGCCGAGCTCGCGGACGAACGCACCGACCGCCCGGCCCAGCTCGGCCGGCCGGCCCAGCGCATCGCCCTTCCAGAACGGCAGCCGCCCGGGCTGTCCCGGCGCAGGGGAGACCAGGACCCGGTCGTGGGTGATGTCCTCGATCCGCCACGAGGTCGAGCCCAGGGCGAAGACATCGCCGATTCGGGACTCGTACACCATCTCCTCGTCGAGCTCACCGACGCGCGACTGCTTCTCGCCGACCAGGAAGACGCCGAACAACCCGCGGTCGGGGATCGTGCCGCCGCTGGTGACCGCGAGCCGCTGCGCGCCGGGCCGAGCCGTGAGCTCACCGGTGACGCGGTCCCACACGATCCGCGGACGCAGCTCGGCGAACGCGTCGTTCGGGTAGCGGCCAGCGAGCATGTCGAGCACGGCGTCATAGGCGCTTTGCGGGAGGGTCGCGAAGGGTGAGGCACGCCGGACCAGGGCGAGCAGGTCGTCGACCTGCCAGGAGTCGACGGCGAGCATCGCCACGACCTGCTGGGCCAGCACGTCGAGGGGGTTGTTCGGCACGTGCAGCGCCTCGATCTGGGACGCCTTCATACGCTCGGCGACGACGGCGGTCTGCACGAGGTCGCCGCGGTACTTGGGGAAGATCACGCCCTTGCTGACGGCACCGACCTGGTGGCCGGCGCGTCCGACTCGCTGCAAGCCGCTCGCGACCGAGGGCGGGGACTCCACCTGGACGACGAGGTCGACGGCCCCCATGTCGATGCCGAGCTCGAGGCTGCTGGTGGCGACGACCGCGGCGAGCCGTCCGGATTTGAGCTCCTCTTCGATGAGCCTCCGTTGCTCGCGGCTCACGCTGCCGTGGTGGGCGCGGGCCAGGACCGATTCGGCGCCGTGGCTGGCCCCGCTCTGCGCCATGATCTGCGCCCGTGGGACCAGGCCGAGCCCGGGAGCGTCGAGAGCCTCACCGGTCGTGCGCTGGTGGTGGATCTCGTTCAGGCGCGCGCAAAGCCGCTCGGCCAGCCGCCGGGAGTTTGCGAAGACGATCGTTGATCGGTGCGCCTCGACGAGGTCGGCGATGCGTTCCTCGACGTGCGGCCAGATGGAGGTACGTCGCGGGTCGCCGGCAGCGGACCCGCTGACCTCGCCGGTCGACGTACCGAGCTCGGACAGGTCAGCGACCGGGACGACGACCTGCAGCTCGACGGACTTGCTTGACGGTGGCTGCACGACCACGACGTCGCGGGTACCGCCGAGGAACCGGGCAACCTCTTCGACCGGGCGCACGGTCGCGGACAGGCCGATCCGTCGGGCCGGTCGTTCGAGGAGGGCGTCGAGGCGCTCCAGCGACAGCGCGAGATGGGCTCCTCTTTTGGTGCCGGCGACCGCGTGGACCTCATCGACGATGACTGTCTCAACGCCGCGCAGGGCCTCGCGGGCCTGGCTGGTGAGGAGCAGGAACAACGACTCGGGCGTGGTGATGAGGACATCGGGGGGCTTGCGGGCGAACCGTCGACGCTCGTCGGCGGGGGTGTCGCCGGTGCGGATGGCCACCTGGATGTCGGGGAGCTCGGTGCCGAGGCGCTGGGCGGCCTGTCGGATGCCGGTCAGCGGGGCGCGGAGGTTGCGCTCGACGTCGACGGCGAGGGCCTTGAGGGGGGAGATGTAGAGGATCCGGCAGCGGTGCACCGGGTTGTCGGGCGCAGGGGTGGTGGCGATCCGATCGAGGGACCAAAGGAACGCCGCGAGGGTCTTGCCGGATCCGGTGGGGGCGACCACGAGGGCGTCCTGCCCGGCGGCGGCCGTACGCCAGGCTCCTTCTTGAGCAGCCGTCGGTGCCTCGAACGCTCCGGTGAACCACGCTTGCGTCGGCGCGGACAGCAGCTTCAAAGCCGGCGGCTCGGCGGCGGGGGATCGGGGCACGCGCCCATCCTCGCCCACCCGTCCGACACCTGCCCGTGCCGGGCGACGTTGATCAAGGATGAATCGTCGGTCTCCGTCGAGCACAAGTGACAGTTCTTCCTTGATCAACCGTGCGGGAGTTGTCGATCCGGCGGTGTGGTGTTCGTCGTACGGGCAGACGCGGACCCCCGAAGGGCCGCGCCAACAAGGAGGTCAACGATGAGCGACTTCGTCTTGCTCTACCAGGGTGGCTCGATGCCCGAGAGCGAAGAGGCCCAGAAGCAGGTCATGGAAGCGTGGGGTGCCTGGTTCACCGGACTCGGTTCCGCGGTGAAGGACCCCGGCAACCCGATGGCGGCGGTCAAGTCGATCGCTGCCGACGGCGCAGTCTCCGACGCGGGCGACGCATCAATCAGTGGCTACACGGTCCTGACTGCTGATTCGATCGACCACGCGCTCGCCCTGGCGAAGGGCTGCCCGGTCCTGCAAGGCGGCGCCAGCATCACCGTCTATGAGGCCTTCGACGTCATGTGACCCTCCCGCCCTCGCCTTGGGGCAGTTCATGACGGTTAGAGCCGTCACGGACTACCTCGTTGCGGGGTGGGGGGTAGCGTTCCGGGCGTGCGATTGACGGAGTTCTGGCGGCGGATGCGCCATCACCTGGGCGAGGGCTACGCCGAGTCGTGGGCGCATGACACCGTGATCGCCGGGCTCGGCAGCCGTACCGTCGACCAGGCCCTCGCCGCTGGTGAACCCGCGAAGGACGTCTGGCGCGCGGTGGTGGTGGCCCTCGGCCTGCCGGCGGCCGAGCGGTGAGCCGGTGACCTCTTGACCGCTGTCGACCCAGCCGGATTCAGCAGGCGTACGGCTGCCGACGAGGTGACCCATCGCGTGCAGCGCCGAACTGTTGCCGTCCTTTGCGGCGCGCAGGTGCTCGGGGGCCTTGGAGTCGGGGCCGCAGTCGCCGTCGGCGGTCTGCTGGCGGCCGGAGTGACCGGATCCGAGGCCGCTGGTGGCCTGGCCCAGACCTGTGGCGTCGTCGGCGCTGCGCTGGCGGCGCTGCCTCTAGTCCGGGTCACTGACCGGGCCGGCCGACGCATCGGTCTGTCGACCGGGCTCGGGATCGCTGCCCTCGGGGCTGTCTTTGTCGTTGTTGGGGCCGCCCAAGGGTTCACTCCGCTGTTGTTCCTCGGGTTCGTGCTGACCGGCGCCGCATCGGCAGCGGGGCTGCAGGCTCGTTACGCGGCAACCGATCTCTCCACCGACCGTCACCGCGGACGTGACTTGTCGACGGTGGTGTGGGCGACCACTATCGGTGCTGTAGCGGGGCCGAACTTGGCCGACCCGGCAGGGCGAGTGGCGCTTCAGCTGGGCCTTCCGGAACTCACCGGCGGCTACCTGCTCGCGATCGTCGCGCTGGCCCTAGCTGCAACGCTCGTCGTCGCCGGCCTGCATCCGGATCCGCTCCTCATGGCGCGCAGCCATGCGGAGGGGCGCGGCGAGGTGCGCGCGCCACGCCCGCAGTTGAAGCACTCGATGGCGGTCATCCGCGCGCGAACCGGTGCGTTGCTCGGCCTCGTGGCCATCGCTGTGGCCCACACCGCGATGGTCGCCGTGATGGTCATGACCCCCATCCACATGGGGCACGTCGACGTGTCGCTGACCGTGATCGGTTTCGTAATCAGCGTCCACATCCTGGGGATGTATGCGTTCTCGCCCCTTGTCGGGATGGCCTCGGACCGGTTCGGTCGACGCCCGGTTCTGCTTGTTGGTGCCGTCCTCCTGCTGGGGGCGTGCCTCGCCTGCGGTACGGCTCCAGCCGACGGTGCCGTCCAGTTAGGGATCGGGTTGTTCCTCCTAGGACTTGGCTGGTCGTGTGCTCTCGTCGCTGGATCCACCCTGCTGACCGAGTCGGTGCCGGAACCCGAGCGGCCAGGGGCGCAGGGGGCCTCGGACCTGGTGATGAATGTCTGCGCAGCTGTCGGTGGGGCGCTGGCCGGGCTCGTCGTGGCGTTGGCGTCCTATGGCCTGCTGACGTTGCTGGCGGCGGTGCCGGTCGTCCTGATGCTGGTCTGGATGCTCAGCGGGCGAGCAACTGAGCCAGCAGGGTCGCCTCCCGCTCACGGGTGACCCTGTCCGTCATCTCCGGGAGACCACGTGCCTGGTCCCAGGCCAGCGCGTCGCGCGCGCTGTCCTCGACCGGTCGCAGCATCAGCCCAGCGTCGACCGACGGTTGCGGGTCGCGGGCAAAGGCGTAGGCGTCGACTAGATCGTCGAGGAGCGGCAGGTGTTCGCCGGCCACGATCCCTTGCTCTGCAAGCCAATCTCGGCCGACCGCGTGGATGACGTGGTCCGGGGAACCCGCGGCTCGGGAGCACTCGGCGAGCATCTGGGCCACGGTGTAGGTCAAGGACGGCCCGACCGCGTCGTAGGGGCCGGTGGTGGCATCCTCCAGCAACCTCACCATGAACGCGCCGAGGTCGCGGACATCGATGAGCTGCATGGGTGCGTCCGCCGGATCCGAGATCAGCACGTCGCCGCCCTCGGCCATCCGACGGACCCAGTAGCCGAAGCGGTCCGTGTAGTCGTCGGGACCGATGACATAGGTGGGGCGCACGAGCGATGCGGTCGGGAAGACCTCGAGGTACTCCTGCTCGCAGGCCACCTTCAGCGGCCCATAGCTCTCGTTGGTGATCTCCTCGCTCGCACCCACCTCCCGCAGGTCGCCGACCGGCCACAACGGCGCGTGTGCTGCGTCGGTGGGGTCGCCGTCCGCTGGCGGCGCGTACGCCGAGACCGACGAGACAAAGACGGCATGCCCGACCGACCCGGCCAACGCGCGGCAGGAGTCACGGACGACGCGAGGGACATAGCCGCACACGTCGAGCAGTCCGTCGTACGTCCGTGCGGCAAGAGGCGCGAGCGCGTCTGGACCGTTGGTCCGGTCGAGCAAGACGTGTTCGGCGTCGGGGAACAGGTCCGTGGGTGTGCGGTGCACGAGGGTGACCTGATGTCCGCGAGCGAGGGCAGCCTCGACCGCATGCTTGCCGACGAACCGGGTGCCACCGAGGACGAGGAGGTCCAAGGGTCAGGCCTCCAGGGCGACGGCCAGCTCGGCGAGGGTTGCCTCTTCCTCGGGGCTCACTCGGACTCCTCCGATGCCGAGGTGGCTGCCCTCCTTGGCGGACTCGGCGACTTGGTGGGCTAGCGCGAGCAGCCAGGCGCCGTAGGGCTGGGCGCTGTCGGGCGTTTTCGCCTTGACCAGCGTGATCGCCTCGCGCACCGCGGTGACCGCAGCTGCCTGGAACTGCTCGCGTGACTTGGCCTCGGGCTTGGTCATCTTGTCGGTGTCGTCGCGGTCGCTGAGGTCGGCGACCACGGCCGCGACCAAGGGGTCGGTGTTGTCTCGCGCACCCGCGATGGCCTTGGCCGCGGCGGCGCTCTCCAGGACCATCTCGACCGGTCCCGAGCCGCCGGAGGCGACCACCGCGAGCGCGACGTAGGACGGGAGGTCCTTGACCTGCTTCCACTCCTCGTCGGTGAAGGCTGCGCGGGTGTCCATGGGGGCTCCTTGGGGTCGGGCTAGCGATTCGCGAGGGTGTTCAACGAGGCTAGTCCGTGCCGGTGGACAGCTAGCAGGGGCTCTCGGCGTGTCGAGAGTAGTCGTACACTCGTTCGACGTAAGGTGACGCCTACGTCGGGTCGCGAATCCCCAACCCAGCACGATCGGGATGGTTGTCCACAACCTCGGCCGTCGGTCTCCCGCACTGTCGGTGCCGACCTCTAGCGTCAGACCCGCACCTGTAAGACCGCACCAGCCAGACCGCACGACACGCAGTTCCCGCCACCGCCCGTCTCGACCCCCGAAAGGGTGCCCCTCATGGCAGCAGCCGACCGCGAGAAGTCCCTCGAAGCCGCTCTGGCTCAGATCGACCGTCAGTTCGGCAAGGGGTCGGTCATGCGCCTCGGTGACGAGGTCCGCGCGCCGATGGAGGTCATCCCGACCGGGTCGATCGCTCTCGACATCGCCCTCGGCATCGGCGGCCTGCCGCGTGGCCGCGTGGTGGAGGTGTACGGACCTGAGGCGAGCGGCAAGTGCCTGACGGCTGATGCCTTGGTTCCGACCAACTGGGGTCTGCTCACCGTGGGTGAGATCTTCGAGCGCTGCGGGGAGAAGGCCAGCTGCACCAGCCGGGTCAGCGATATCGCTCATCTCGGACTGCAGGTCCTCAACGAGCACGGTGCGATGGAGCCGGTTTCTGGGCTGACGCACAACAACCGTCGCCCGGTTCTTCGCGTCACCACCTCGACCGGCAAGTCCGTGCGCGTCACGGCCAACCATCCGATGCGCGTCCTCAACACCCGCGGTTTTGTGGTGTGGCGCAACGCGGCTGATCTCCTCGTCGACGACGTGCTGGTCGGAGTGCTCGGCTCCGACGCTGACGTGAAGGACCAGATCGACGAGCGCGAGGCTCTCTTGCTGGGCTACCTCGTCGGCGACGGCCACTACAACGCTGCCTACTCCGTGATGTTCTCCCAGGTCGATGAGCAGATTCGCGCCGAGTTCGTCGAGCTCATGGCTGAGTTCGCCCCGGGCACGGCACCCGTGGTCTACCCGGCGAGGCCTGCCGATG
>JANPBY010000041.1:0-1886 GCA_031430645.1 Actinomycetes bacterium | reverse complement strand
GTTGTGGCTTTGCGTCGGGCGCATCCGGGGTGGGGTCCGTCGAGGATTGTGTGGCAGTTGGAGCGCGACGGTGTTGAGCCGTTGCCGAGCCGGTCTGGGGTGTATCGGGCGTTGCTGCGCCATGGCTTGATGGAGGGTAAGAAGCGCCGTCGCAGGCGGGAGGACTACCGCAGGTGGGAGCGGGGTCGATCGATGGAGTTGTGGCAGATGGATGTGATGGGTCGGGCGTTCTTGGCCGATGGTCGGGAGATGAAGTTCGTGACCGGCATCGATGACCATTCCCGGTTCGTGGTCTGCGCCCGGGTGGTCGTGCGGGCCACGGCGCGGCCGGTCTGTGATGCGCTGCTTTGGGCGCTGCGAGCGCATGGTGTGCCTGAGCAGGTCCTGACTGATAACGGGAAGGTGTTCACGGCCCGGTTCGGGTTGGGTCCGGGGCCGGTGTTGTTCGACAAGGTCTGTCATGACAACGGGATCAAGCATTTGCTGACTGCGCCGTATTCACCGACTACGACGGGCAAGGTCGAGCGGTTGCACTAGACGATCCGTGCGGAGTTCTTAGCCGAGCACGACCGTAAGCATTCGAGTGTGGAGGCGTTGCAGGCAGCTTTGGACGACTGGGTGGTGGAGTACAACACCGGCCGCCCGCACCAGTCGTGCGGTGGGCGTCCGCCGGCAGAGCGGTTCGCGTTGGCCGGCCGCAGCCTGGTGGTTGTCGAGGAACCGGAGGTGGACCCTTCGGTGGTGGGTAAAGACCGTGGACGGCCGTCGGGGGTGAGCCGGTGGGTCGATCAGCGGGGGACGATCTCGCTGGCCGGGTTCCGTTATGCGGTGGGGCCGACGTTTGCTGGTGAGCCGGTCGAGGTTGTCGTGACTGATGGTTGGTCGAGGTGTTGCATGCCGGGGTGCTGGTCGCGACTCATGCGCAGCGGCTTAAGCCAGATCAGGCGGACCGGGCACCACGAGCGCAGGTTCAGCGGCGAGCGCGAGACGCCACGACCGGCCTGACCGTGACCCGGTTGGCTGACAACAGCGGGGTGGTCAGCTTCGCTGGTGCAGGATACGGCTGCGGGCGAGCGTGGGCTCGGCAGAGCATCGACGTGACGATCGTCGCCGGATCGGTACAGCTGAGCCAAGGCGGCAAGGTCATTCGGGTGCACCCGATCCGACACGACCGAAGCCGCGAACTCGGCGCGTTCGCGAACCCCAAGGGCCGCCCCCGACATACAGCGGCCGGCTGAACTACTGTCGCCCACCTACCGGAACTCACCTGTCGCACGGGTACCGAACCTTGACAGATCTCGCTGAATGCATGTGCACGATGGTGGACGTTGATGGTGTCGGCGCTGGTTTTGTAGCCTTCGCAGGGTGGCGTTGCCGCCGCGCTCAATCACCAAGTATGGGCCCTGGTGTGGTGTACCCAACGCTGCCCGGCCCCGGGTCGGTTGGGGCGGAGGGAAGGGCGGAGGCTGTCGTCGCTTCACCAGGTCAAGGGTGTCAGTTGGCGGGAGTGCTTGACTGAGTTGCGCGAGAGATGTCCAGACGTGGCAGCCTCGGACATGTGACTGACGAGTGCGGAGGGGTGCTGGAGTGGCTGTCTACCTGGTGAATCCGCGGCTCTACGGAGGCGGCGATCGCACGCAAGAAGTATTCGTGCTCCTTCAGCCCATCTTGGCGGAATTCGTCGATGTCACCGTGCTGGACACCGCCAACTCGATGTGGTCGGCAAATCCTGGTTCGGCCGATGCGCTGGTTCTGGCCAACCCGGTGGATTCGGAGATCCCCGAAGAGTTCGTCGAGCTCATTGACAAGGCTGTGCGGAACGGTGCTGTCGTGATTCCGGTCGCGGGGGCGGCTGATAGGCGAACCCCGCCTGTTGGTCTGGACGC
>JANPBY010000040.1:0-9377 GCA_031430645.1 Actinomycetes bacterium | reverse complement strand
GTTCAAGGTCGTGGTCTTGCCAGCGCCGGTCCCGCCCGAGACGAGGATGTTCAAGCGGCCTCGTACGCACTTCTCCACGAACTCGGCCGTCGTACGGCTCATGGTGCCGAATCCGATCAGGTCGTCGACCTGGTAGGGGTCGACGGAGAACTTCCGGATCGTGAGGAGGGAGCCATCCAGGGCGAGTGGCGGGATGACCGCGTTGACGCGGCTACCGTCCGGCAACCGCGCGTCGACCATTGGGCTGGACTCGTCCACTCGCCGGCCGACGCGGCCGACGATCTTGTCGATCGTGCGACGAAGGTGTGCTTCGTCGTTGAACTGCCCGTCGACCTGGAAGATCTGGCCGCTGCGCTCGATGTAGATGGAGTGGGCGCCGTTGACCATGACCTCGGTGAGGGCGGGGTCCCGCAGGTAGGGCTCGAGGGGGCCGTAGCCGAGGATGTCGTCGGCGACCTCCTGGGCGATGCGCGCGCGGTCCTGGACCGTGAGTGGTGTCTCCTCGTGCGCGAGCACTTCCTGCAGCGTCAGTCGTACTTTCTGCTCAAGCTCGGACTGCGTCATCCGGGCGTCGTAGAGCTGCGGACCGAGGTTCTCCAGAAGGCTCTGGTGGACGGTCTGCTTCAGCTCAGCGAACGGGTCGAGGGACTTGCGGTGCGTGCCCCGGTTCATCAGGGCGTCGCCGCTCGTCTGCTCGAGAGTTGTGTCCACCCCCCGCGCACGTCGGGCATCGGCGAGCCGGTCAGAGAGACTCATCAGGTCCTCGTCTTTCTCCGTAGCAGCCCGCGCCGGTCGGTGCGGAGCTGAGGTGGAACGGTCCTGTCGACCGACTGACTGGAAATGACATAGGCGTCAGCAAAGCCTCGGATCGCGAGGCTTACTGGGTGCTTGGGCTGGTCGAGCACGATCGGTACGCCTCGGTTGATCGCCTTGGGGACCTCGGCTGACGACGGAATCTGGCTGACGATTGGGGTACTCAAGGTCTTCTCGACCTCGCTGACAACCAGGCCGACCTTGGCGTCGGCCCTGTTCATGACCACTTGGTAGCGGTCGCGAGAGTAGTTGAGCAACTCCATCGTCTCGAGCGTGAGTTTGAGGTTCTTGATAGCGGGGATGTCCATGGTCGCCAACAAGGCGATGACGTCACTGCGGTCAAATGCTGCGAGCACCTGGTCATCGAATGCGGGCGGGGTGTCGATGACGACGTAATCGAACTGCTCGCGGAGGATGTCGAGGATTCGGCCGACCAGTTCTGCCGGGATGGAGGAAGCGACACCTGGTTCGACAGGAGCGACCAGGGCCGACAACCCCGGTGAGTGAGGCGTGAGCAGGCTGAGGACGCCTTGCGCGTCCAGGGTCTCCCCGAGCGGGATCGCGTCGGCGATCGTGTGGGACGGGAACATCTGCAGGGCGATCGCTACGTCGCCGAACGCCAGGTCGAGGTCAACAAGGCAGACCTGACGCTTGCCTCGGTCGGCAAGAACGGCCGCTAGGTTTGTGGATACCGTCGTCTTGCCGCACCCCCCCTTGGCTGAGAAGACCGTGATGACACGCCCCCGGGGACCCGCTTGCTCAAAGTTCTCTGTGGACTCGACGCTCTCGCGCATGGCACGGGCGAGAGCGCGAGTGCGCCGTACGGCGGTGCTGAGGCCAGCGATGTCACGCTCCTCGACGACCTCGCGAACGCCTGCTCTCAGAGCCTCGCCGAGCACGGAGGTGTCGATCCGGCGCCGCACGAGCACGAAGCCGAGGCTCGGGCGGGTGACGCGCATGGATTCGGCAAGAGCCAGCGCCGTGCCCTGGTCGACGGACGGGCCGACGATGACGCAGTCCTCGTCGAGCTGCACGTCGAGGTGCCGGCGCAGCTCATCTACGCTGGTGAGCACGAGGGCCTCTCCACCGAGCGCGGCGTTGAGGGTGTCCGCGCCTGCGGGGTCCAGATCGACGATTACGGCCATATCAGCTGGCGTCCTTACGCTTGATTTCTGCAGTCACTTTGCGACGTTGGAACCGTCGGTGGGCGGCAACGGGCCGACCTTGGAGTCCACCGTAAGCAGCGTGAAGTACAGCTGGCCCTTCTGGGACGCATAGATGAGCTGCTGCGCCTGCTTCTGGCTTACGGCCAGGGTGACGATGGCGCGAGGGATCTCTTCGACGTTCTGGCTGCCGTCCTCCTCCGTCGTTGTCGTCTGGACCGGCTGGACATTGCCCACTGTGATGACCTGGACCCGCTCGATCAGCAACTGCGTGTTTTCGGCCGTCGCGTCGTCCGCCTGGTCGGCCTTGTCCGGACTGGGCAGGGTCGCGAAGATCGCCACCTCGGAACCGGCGCTGAGGAACCCCGCGACCCGCTCGGGGTCTCCGAGCTGCAGCGAAAGTGCCATCTTGTCGTCGGGGATGGGAATCGCCGACACACCTGCGATGTCTCCGAACGCAGCGGTGACGATCTGTTGTCCCGGGAAGATCGTGGTCAGCGCGACCTGACCCGCAATCGGGTCGATGTCACTCAGCGCGCCTTCGGCAGCCGAGTTCTTCGCTACTGTGCGCAACTCGAGCGAGCCGTTCGCCGAGGCGGTCTCGGCGTTCTGGCCGACGGGGATCTGCTGGGTTGCGAAGAGCACTTGGACTTGCTCTTGGCCGTCAAGGGCTCGGCTGTCGGCCGACTGCACATACAGGAAGACCAGCGCCGTCCCGAGAGCGGCTACAACGAGCGCGATGATCAGGAGAATCGTTCTGCGTCCCATGAGTCCCTCTTACGGTGCGGGCCGAAGCCTGGCGGGCCAAGTTGGGAGCCTTCGCTGGGTGCCCGATCGAGTGACCAACTGCTCGTTCGCGCCGTGCGTGGCGGAGAACCCCCCCGCTCGCCCGAAACCAGCTGGTGGCTGTTGCCGGGAGAGCCGGCCGAGGTCCCCCTGTGGGCCCCCGACATGAAACACGTTACTCAGCGTGAGCAATGTGGGAAGACCGCTCGGGCATTTTCGTCCGATCGATCCGCAGAATGCCGCCGAAAGGACGATCTGCGGTCACTCACCGTCAGCCTGCTGCCACGGTCGCTGTGACTCGGGCCCTGACCTCGGGCAGGCTGTATTGCCGGGCTGCGATCAGCAGCCGCCGAGTGGCAAGGAGTCCAAGCGCGAGCAGCAATCCGAGCGGGACGAGCGGGTTTCCGGCGAGCGCGGCCAAGGAGAAGCCGATCCCGGTGAACGTGGTGAGCGACGCCATTCGGACGCTGTAGGCAGCCATCGTGGCCGGCGGCGCAGGGGTGTCACGAGAGCCGCTGAGGTCTGCTCGATGCGGCGATCGAACCGAGAGGCCCATGCAGGATGCGGTGACGGAGAGGCAGCATGCTGCCGCCGCACCGAAGGCCGCGGCCAACTGAGTCGACGTCGGTAGGTCACCCGATCGAAGGCCCCCGGCAGCCAAGGCGATGAAGGCTGCTCCAGCACAGATTTCCAGGACCACGCGGGTCTTGGCCCAGAAGGCCAGCCGACTGGTGTGGGGGAGCGAGGAGAGCCAGAGTGCGCCACTGCCGTCGAGGCAGAACGCATTGACTCCGAACAGCAAGCCCGCGCCGGCGGCGACGAGGCCGGGGAGGAGAACGAGGGAGGCCCAGTCGAGCCCGACAGCGGCAGCCACCACACCGGGGAGCAGGGCGAGGACGTAGATGCCGCGTCGGAGGGCAGTCGAGCGCCACACACTCGCTCGGTCCGTGCGGACCAACTGCCGGAAGGCATTGGGAGCCTCTTTCCGGCGATCCATGGGGCGGGCGCCGTGCTCCAGGGCGACATCGGGGGTCCGCCGCAACGCCCAGGCGCAGGCCCTTGAACCCACGAGGAACCCGAGGCCGCCGACCAGCACCATCGTGGCAGCCCCGGGGAGCCAGGCTAGCCACCGGCCTTCCGCCGCTTGCAGGGCGAGGATCAGGATTCCGCGAAGCGGGTTCTGATCCAACAACTCGGTCAACCGACCCGACACTACGGAGAGCGCAGCGAGCGCAGCGAGTAGCCCAGCGAAAGCCCAGGTGAGCCAGCGGCCGGTGTGGGTCTGCCGCATCCCGATGATCGTCCAGGCGAACGCCTGGGCGACGAACGTGACGACCACGACGAATCCGAGCATCGTCAGAAGAGCAGGAATGATCCGAAAGCTCGTATCGATGAAGACATAGGAGGTGAACGCGACCATCGTCAATACCTGGATGACCCAGGCCAAGTTCAGAGGGGCGAGCAGCAGTGAGGCAGCGAATTGCGTTCGGGGGTGGATCGGATAGGCGGCGAGCTGCTCGGCTGGGTAGAGCTCGTTGCCTCCGCCGGCCGCGAGGGGAGCAGCGAACGCGAGCAGGATGAAGCCGAGCATCACCGTCGGGGTCACAAGCAGGATGCCGGTTTGGTCGGTTCGCGGAAGCAGCCTGGCCACAACCGACCCGAGGACGAGAAGCGCAGGGAATCCCGCAAGCAGGGCGACGAGCCCTGCTCGTTTGTTGGGGCTCCGCACCATCGTCCAGCGGAGTCTCAGCAGCGGCCGTAACTGGCTGCGCGGAACGGCGGTCATGAGAGAAGCGAACGGTATCGGCGAGCGCCCTCCTCGCCGCTGAGCTCCGCAGCTGGCGCAGCGGCCACGACTGAACCGTTCCGGAGCACGACGGCTTCGTCGCAGGCTTGGACGGCTAGTTCCAACAGGTGCGTGGAGACCACGACCGCTGCCCCGCGCAACCGGTGCTCCCGGATGACCTCGAGGGTGGCTTCGACTCCGAGGGGGTCCACACCGTCGAACGGCTCGTCGAGGAGGAGGACGGCCGGGCTGTGAAAGGCGGCCAGAACAACGGACATCCGGCGGCCCATTCCGTGGGAGAAGCCGGCTGTGACCCGGTCTGCCGCCCCAGACAGGTCGAAGCGCTCGAGCAGATCTTTGGCGTGCGACTCCCACCCCGGCCCGAGGCCTCGCAGCTTGGCGGCGAGCTGGAGATGCTCCCAGGGAGTTGCCCGCGGGATGAGCCCTCCGACGTCTGGGCAGTAGCCGACCAGCGCCCGCGCGTCTTCGGGATGCGCGACTGCATCGACGCCGGCCACCGTCACCACCCCAGCACTTGGGGGCAGGACGCCGGCAAGAACCCGAAGGGTCGTCGACTTGCCGGCGCCGTTGCGGCCAACCAGCGCCACCGACATGGCAGCCGGCACCATCAGGTCGAAGGACTTCACTGCCACGACGTCGCCGAAGGCCACATGGAGCCCGACGACCTCGACAGCGGTGGGCATAGGCGAAGGAGCTCGCGGGCTCAGCTGTAGAGCGCTTCGACGGCGGACTCGAAGTCCTTCATCACGACGCTGCGCTTGAGCTTGAGCGTGGGGGTCAACTGTCCACCTTCCTCAGTAAAGTCGATCGGCAGAATCGCGAACTTCTTGATCGCCTCAGCGTTGGAGACGGCCTTGTTGGCGTCGTCGACCGCGTTCTGGATCTCGGCCCGCAGGGCTTCGTCGTCGACCAGGCCGCTCATGTCTTCGCCCTCCCGGCCCTGGCCCTTGAGCCAGGCAGGCAAGGCTTCCGCATCGATCGTGACCAGCGCAGCGATGAAGGGCTTGTTGTCGCCGACGACGATGCACTGGCTGACCAGTGCGTGGGCGCGCAGTCGATCCTCGAGAACGGCGGGTGCGACGTTCTTGCCTGCCGCGGTCACGAGGATCTCCTTCTTGCGACCCGTGATGGTCAGGAAGCCCTTGTCGTCGATCTCGCCTACGTCGCCGCTGTGGAACCAGCCATCGCTCTCGATCGACTCAGCGGTAGCGGTCGGGTTGTTCCAGTAGCCGCGGAAGATGATTCGCCCCTTGATCAGGACTTCGCCATCATCGGCGATCCGCAAGGACGTCCCTGGGATCGGCCGACCCACACTGCCGATCTTGATCGCGTCCGGCCGGTTCAGCGTGGCGCCCGCGGAAGTCTCAGTCAGTCCATAGCCTTCGAGGATGACGACGCCGATACCCCGGTAGAAGTGGCCGAGCCGGGCGCCGAGAGGGGCTCCACCGGACACGGCGTACGTCACCCGGCCTCCGAGCGCGGCGCGCAACTTGCTGTAGACAAGCCGGTCGAAGATCGCGTGCTGCACCTTGACGGCGAGTCCGGGTCCTCCCTTGTCCATGCCCTCGGAGTAGGCGATGGCCGTGTCGGCTGCGCGGTGGAAGATCTTGCCTTTGCCGGCCGCGTCGGCTTTGGCGGCCGAGGAGTTGTAGATCTTCTCGAACACGCGGGGGACAGACAAGATGAACGTTGGCTGGAAGACGGCGAGGTCCGGCAGCAAATTCTTGACGTCAGCTGTGTGTCCCAGCCGGACTCCGGAATAGATGCAGCCGATCTCGATCATGCGCGCGAAGACATGGGCGAGCGGCAGGAACAGCAGAGTCGAGCCGTTCTCGTTGAAGATCTCGCGCATGGAGTCGACGACGCTGTGCGCCTCGGCAAGGAAGTTGCCGTGCGTCAGCTCGCAGCCCTTGGGTCGCCCGGTCGTTCCCGAGGTATAGATGATCGTGGCCAGGCTGTCGTGGGTCAGTGTCTGCCGTCGGCGTTCGATCTCCTCGTCACTGATCCCTGAGCCGGCTTCGGCGAGGGCATCGACAGCGCCGCCGTCGATGCTCCATACGTTCACCACACTGGGGACGTCGGCGCGGACCGACTCGACGAGTGCGGCGTGCTCGGCGGACTCTACGACCACGCCCACAGCGCCTGAGTCGCTCAGGATCCACTGGACCTGCTCTGCGGAGCTGGTTTCATAGATGGGCACGGGAACGGCGCCGGCCATCCAGATCGCGAAGTCGAACAGCGTCCACTCGTATCGGGTGCGCGAAATGAGCGCAACGCGTTCGCCCTCGGCCACGCCGGCTGCGGCCAGGCCCTTGGCGACGGCGGTCGCCTCGGCGAGGAAGTCCCGGTAGGTGATGTCCTCCCACCGGTCGCCGACCCTTCGGCTGAACCCCACCGCGTGCGGCCGGGCGACTGCTTGCCCCAGCAGGGCGTCGGTCAGGTTGGACTCCGTGCCAGGCTCGGCCGGGGCAGGAGAGGTGTAGTCACGCATCAGGACTCCTGGAGACAAGGGACGGACGGCAGGCAGACACCGTAGCCGGGGTGCGCGTCGACGTGATGCCCACGGTCCCGAATACCCATGATCATGCCTTGCCGGATCGGGTCGCGCGAGGGCTTGGGCAGCATCGATGTCATGCTGCGCGCGTGCCTCTCATCGAACTGGTCGACGAGACGTACCTCGCCTGCCAGCCAGATATCGCCGCCGCCGCCGTACACGACCCGCTCAACTGGTCGATCTGGTGGCCTGAGCTGGACTGCACGCCGTTCATGGATCGCGGATCCGTCGGTGTCCGCTGGTCCGTCGCCGGCAAGGAGTGGGTAGGGAGCATTGAGCTATGGCTGGAGCCCGTGAGCGGCGGTGTTCTCGTGCACCACTACCAGCGACTTGATCCCGTCTCCTCTGGCCGCGCCTGGTCGCCGCGGAAGGTGTCGGCAGAGCGGCAACGCCGAGCGCACGCGTGGAAGCGGCAGGCCCTTGACCTCAAGGACAGCCTCGAGGGTGGCCGTCGGCCTGGCACGCCAATTCACTCGAACGGGTCAAGCCCTGGCGAGGGTGTGCCGACGTTGGGGGGGTGACGGATGTCCTCGCCACCACGCGTTGTCCGCAGTGCGTCGCCCTGGTGCGCCCCGGCCAGCTCTGGTGCACCCTGTGCCATGCCGACCTTCGACCTGCCGGGGGGCTGGCTCGGGTAGAGGGAGTGCCTGACGAGCAAGTCACAACAGTGCCTGACGGGCCAGTGACAACAGAGCAGGTAGCCGCAGAGCCGCGCCCCGCATCCTCGGGTCGGCATGCTCGGCCTGGGGAACAGACTGAGCGAGTTGCTCCCAGCGACCGAGAGATCGAGACCATGCTCGCGGAGCTCGCGTTGCAGACCGGGCCGCCGCTTCCTGCTTTGGGCGGGCGCCTCGACAGCCGGACTTCCAAGATCGGGCTCGCACTGGGTCTGTGCCTGGGTGGGATCGCCGTGTTGTTCGCTGGGGCGATCATCGTCACCGCAGTCTTCGGCTGAGCGACGGCGCACTGCGGCCCCCAGCTCCCGTGCCTAGGCTGGCTCGGGTGAGGGCCGCCAGTTGAGGGTGCACGTGGTCAGCGACGTCCACGCCCGCACTGACGCCCTGGCCCGCAGCCTCGACGGCGCTGATGCGCTGATCTGCCTCGGTGACCTCGTCCTTTTCCTTGACTACGACGATCCCGGGCTCGGGCTCTTCGCGGAGCTCTTCGGTGCCGAGCACAGTCGTACCTTCATCGAGTTGCGCACGGCCGGACGTCTCGAGGAGGCTCGGGCGTTCGCAATGGCGTTGTGGGCCGAGCGCGGCGGCGACCGGACGGCAACGATCCGTGAGGCCGTACGCAGGCAGTACGCCGACACCTTCGCGGCACTACCGGAGCCGGCGTTCCTGACGTACGGCAACGTCGACGTCCCGGACCTGTGGCCGGAGTTCCTTCGGGACGGGCATCGCGTGCTCGACGGGGAGGTGGTGGAGATCGGCGGTCGCACAGTTGGATTCGTCGGCGGAGGCTTGCGTACCGCCTACCGGACGCCGCATGAGATCTCCGACGAGGAGTTCGCGGCCAAGATCGCGGCGGTCGAGGGCGCGGATATTCTGTGCACCCACATCCCTCCGGCCCTGCCTGGGTTGACCTACGACGTGATCGCTCAGCGGTTCGAGCGTGGGAGCGTGGCGCTGCTCGACGCGATCCGGCGCACCCAACCGATGCTGTCGCTGTTCGGGCACGTCCACCAGCCGCTGGCCGCCCGTGCTCGGGTGGGCCGCACGGAGTGCGTCAACGTGGGGCACTTCCGCGGTCGGGGGACGGCGTACGTCCTCGACCTCTGAGGGGGACCTGCGAGGGGAACCTGTGAGTCGAACGGAATAGGCTAGGGCACTCACCTGAGTCGAAGGGCGCCTGATGGCTGACCGCACCGAGTCCACGATCGTCGTCGCTGCCGAACCCGCGGCGATCATGGCTGTCATCGCCGACCTCGAGAGCTACCCCGAGTGGACCAGCGGGGTCCGCGAGGTCGAGGTGCTCACGGTCTATGAGGACTCCGGCCGCCCCGCGGAGGCCCGGTTCGTCATCGACTCCGGCGGCATCAAGGACGACTACACCCTGGAATACGAGTGGGACGAGGACACCTCGGTGTCCTGGACCCTCGGCCAAGCCGGGATGCTCAAAGCCATGGACGGGGCCTACATCCTCAATGACCAGGGTGACGGTTCGACAGAGGTCGTCTACCAACTCGCCGTCGACGTCAAGATCCCGATGCTCGGCATGATCAAGCGCAAGGCCGAGAAGGTCATCGTCG
>JANPBY010000039.1:0-1528 GCA_031430645.1 Actinomycetes bacterium | reverse complement strand
CACCGGCGGGTCAGTGGACGGTGCCGTCGCAGTCGACCAGACCTGCCCAGGAACTGACGTCCACCAAGTCGAAGGCCCCGGGCCGTACGCCCCACCCGAGCGGTTGAAGAACCTGCTCCGCGTGAGGCACCGCGTCTGTGTCTTCCCCGGCTGCGCCCGCCCCTCACGGCGCTGCGAACTCGACCACACCGTGGCCTATCCGGAAGGACCCACCTGCAGCTGCAACCTCGCACCACTGTGCGTGCACCACCACCACCACCTCAAACACCAAGCCCCCGGCTGGCAACTCACCAACCACGGCGACGGACGCTTGACGTGGACTACCCCCACCGGCAGACGCATCGAAGTCGGCGAAGGACCCGAACCGCCGGGTCCACTGAAGCCCGATCCACCGCCGAGACCCGAAGACATCCCTCCGTTCTGAGGCTGCTCCCGCGCGCCCGTTCCGTGGCATCCTGGCTCGCCCGCCTACGCTGGCGCGACGATGAACCGCTCCCTGACCAGCGTTCCCGTTCCCGCCGACCCCACGGTTGTCGAGGTGCTGATGCCAGCCCTAGCGGCGGCGCTGGATGGCACTGGTCCAGCGATCCTGCCGGTCCCGGCAGACGACGCAGGCGTACGTGCAGCGCTCATCGCGGCCCTCCGACCAGACGACGCTGACGCGCCGCTCGAGGTCGAGGGGATCGCGACCGTGCTGGCGACGTCAGGGTCGAGCGGGACCCCGAAGGGCGTACTGCTATCGAGCGAGGCGATGACCTGGGCGGCCGAGGCGCTGCACAGGCTCATCGGTGGACCCGGCACCTGGTTGCTGGCACTCCCGGCCTGGCACATCGGCGGGCTCCAGGTCCTCACCCGCTCGATCGCGGCGGGGACCGTCCCGGTGGCGATGGACCTAAGGGAGAGCTTCACTGCCGAGGCATTCGTAGGGGCCACCGCGGCGATCCAGGAGCGGGCGGGGGGCGGACGCACGTACGCCTCGATCGTCCCCACGCAGCTCACTCGACTGCTCGACGGTGGGGATGCGGCCATCGAGGCTTTGGCGTCGTACGACACGGTTCTGGTCGGCTCGGCCGCCACCCCTGAGCGGCTTGCCGCGCAGGCGACCGACGCTGGCTGCCAACTGCTGGTGTCCTATGGCATGAGCGAGACGACGGGCGGGTGTTGCTACTCCGGCCGGCCGCTGGAGGGGATCGAGCTGCGGCTGCGCGCGGAGGACGACCGGGTGCTCGTGCGGGGGCCGAGCTTGTTCGCCGGCTACCGGCTGCGACCAGACCTGACGGCGGAAGCAGTCGTCGACGGGTGGCTCGTCGCGCCAGACGTCGGGCGCCTCGATGGGGACGGATTGGTGCACATCCTCGGCCGTGCCGACGATGTCGTGGTCACGGGGGGCGAGAACGTGTCCCCCGTTGCGGTGACTGACGCGCTCCGTTCGCATCCGTCGGTAGCCGACGCTGCGGTGATCGGCGTGCCCGACCCCGAGTGGGGACATGCAGTGGTGGCCTATGTGGTTGCCAGCGATCTGTCGGTG
>JANPBY010000038.1:0-3263 GCA_031430645.1 Actinomycetes bacterium | reverse complement strand
CGCGGACAAGGTCTGCGGAAGGGGCGCGTGCGTCTTGTACGGATCTGGCATCTCCTGCTCAAACTCTCCCCTGGACATGCCAGTTGTCCGACCCCGACCCATATTGAGGAGCCTTCTTCCCGCCAAACTGGTTCCCAGGGGCATCGGACGCGGACCTTCGAGTGCTCGCGCTGGAGCGCTGAGTGGCTAAAACCGCGACGGACTCCGTAGTCCTCATCACGGGTGGTACCGGGTCCTTTGGCTCGACGGTCACTCGCCACCTTCTCAACAGTGATGTTGGCGAAGTCCGAATCCTCTCGCGGGACGAGTCCAAACAGGACGACCTACGCCGCTGGCTCGACGATCCCCGCGCCCGCTTCTACGTCGGGGATGTCCGGGATCCCAAGTCCGTCGCCGACGCCATGACTGGCGTGGATTACGTATTCCATGCCGCAGCACTTAAGCAGGTGCCGTCGTGTGAGTTCTTCCCCCTTCAGGCGGTCGCCACCAACGTTCAGGGCAGCGACAATGTGATCCGATCCGCGCACGATTGCGGCGTGAAGTCGGTGGTGTGCCTGAGCACCGACAAGGCGGTCTATCCGATCAACGCCATGGGTCTCAGCAAGGCGATGATGGAGAAGGTCGCCCAGGCGTTCGCCCGTAACCACCCGGAGTCGCAGACGGTCGTGTCCGTGACGCGCTACGGCAACGTCATGTACTCCCGCGGCTCGGTGATCCCGCTGTTCGTCGAGCAGGTGCGTTCGGGGCGGCCGCTGACGGTCACCGACCCGGACATGACTCGGTTCTTGATGTCCCTAGCGGAATCGGTGGAACTCGTGGAGTACGCCTTCGCCAACGCACGGCCTGGGGACCTTTTCGTACGCAAGGCTCCCGCCTCAACGGTGGCCGACTTGGCGCGAGCCGTGGCCCTGGTCCTCGGGGTTGCTGAGCCTGAGATCCAAGTCATCGGCACTCGGCACGGGGAGAAGTTGTACGAGTCGCTGTTGTCTCGCGAGGAGAGCGCCCAAGCTGAGGACTGCGGCGCCTACTACCGCGTTCCAGTGGACGCCCGCAACCTCAACTACAGCCAGTACTTCGATGAGGGAACCGCCGAGGTCAGCGACTATGAGGACTACACGAGCCACAACACGGAACGACTTGATCTGGACGGAGTCGTCAAGTTGCTCGAACGCCTGCCGGAGCTGGAAGCCATCCGCCGGGGGGTTCGCGAGTGAGAGCGCTGGTACTCGGTGCATCCGGGATGCTGGGCCACAAGGTGCTGGAAGTGCTGCTCGAGTCCGGTCAGGCTTGGGGGGCGATCAGACCGAGCGCTGAGGAGTTGCTGATTCGGGCTGGCTTTCCCCAAGGACGATTGCTGGTCGCCTCCGGCTTACCCGATCTGACGTCGACGATCCGGAGCATTGAACCTGACCTGGTTATCAATTGCATTGGCGCGGTGAAGCAGGCGGCCGCCGCCCAGGATCCGGTTCAGGCGATCCTGATCAACAGTCTCTTCCCTCATCAAGTCGCAGCGCAGTGCTCCGCGATCGGAGCCCGACTGATTCACGTCAGCACTGATTGTGTGTTCGACGGCGCCAATGGCCACTACGACGAGGCAGCGACCCCCGACGCGACCGACCTCTATGGTCGGTCCAAGCTCCTGGGGGAGGTCGTCGATGGCGCCCACCTCACACTCAGGACCTCCATCATTGGTCGCGAGTTGGTCGGGGCTCACGGCCTGGTGGAGTGGTTTCTCGGCGAGCGAGGTGGCTCTGTTCGCGGGTATGCGTCGGCGCGTTTCTCTGGGCTGACCACCCTGGCTTTCGCGCGCGTCATCGCTCTGTTGGCCGCTGACCAACCGGGCCTTTCAGGTCTGCATCACGTCGCCGCCGAGCCGATCGATAAGTACACGCTGCTCACCATGCTCAATGCGGCCTTTCGTTGCGGGACAGCAGTCGAACGCGACGACAGCCTTGTTATCGACCGGAGTCTTGACGGAAGCGAGTTCAGCGAGAAGACCGGGATCGTGTCGCCAACGTGGGAGGACATGATCGCAGAGATAGCCGCTGACTCGGAAAGGTTTGGATACGACCTGTTGCGCAACACGCGACCACACCGCTGAAGGGATCCCCATGAAGGTCATGACCCTGGTCGGCACCCGGCCCGAGGTCATCCGGCTCGCCGCCGTCATGAGCCGGCTCGATTCCACCTCCGGCATTGAACACGTGCTAGTCCACACCGGGCAGAACTGGGACCACCAGCTCAACGGGGTGTTCTTCGAGGAGATGAGGCTGCGCCTGCCCGATCATGTGCTTGATGTGGACGTCACGTCCCTAGGCGCCACTCTCGGCGACATCCTGCGCAAGACCGAGTCCGTATTGAAGGCTGAGCGCCCGGATGCATTCCTCGTTCTCGGTGACACCAATAGCGCACTGTCATTGATCATGGCCAAGCGCATGCAGATCCCGACCTACCACATGGAGGCCGGGAACCGTTGTTTCGATGCCAACGTCCCAGAGGAGACCAACCGCCGGCTCGTGGACCACACCGCAGACTTCAACCTCGCCTACACCGAGCACGCCCGACGCAACCTGCTCGCAGAGGGGCTGCACCCCCGGCGTGTGACGGTGACCGGCTCCCCGATGAAGGAGGTCCTGGGGTTGTATCGAGACGCGATTGAGGCGTCCAGTGCGGTAGGGGAGCTGGGTGTCACTGCCGGGGAGTACTTCCTGGTCTCGGCACATCGCGAGGAGAACGTCGACCCTCCGGAGCGCCTCGAGAGGCTCTTGGCGTCGCTGAACGCAGTGGCCGCGGAGTGGGGCTGGCCGGTGTTGGTCTCAACCCATCCACGGACCATGAAGCGTCTCAAGGCTTCGGGAGGCGACGGTCCGGCGGCGCATCCGCTCGTCCGGTTTCACGAGCCGTTTGGGTTCCTGGACTACAACCGGCTGCAGCTGTCGGCGGCGTGCGTGCTGTCGGACAGCGGCACCATCAGCGAGGAGTCCACGCTGCTGGGCTTCCCGGCTGTGACCCTGCGCTCGTCGATCGAGCGCCCCGAGGCGCTGGATACGGGCTCGATCACGATGACTGACCTCGACCCTGCTGGCGTGGTCGCGGGGGTGCGGTTCGCGATGGCCCGTGGTTCCGCGCCCGAGCTCCCGGCCGACTACACGGTGACCAACACCAGCGAGAGAGTGGTCAACTTCATTCTCTCCACGGCCGGACAGCACAGGTTCTGGGCAGGCCTCCGGTAGTAGGACGCATCGGCGCTGGCTCACCGCCGG
>JANPBY010000037.1:0-3460 GCA_031430645.1 Actinomycetes bacterium | reverse complement strand
GAACGCACGACGTAGAGGGCATCCGCGGAGTCACCCGCGGCGAACAACCACTCGCCGGCTTCGAGGTGCCGATCGCTGGCGGTCCGCTCGATCTCGGCTCGCACCGCCTCCGGCAGTCGCCGGAACAGCGGGAGCGCGGCGACCGAACCCGCCGGGTCCTCGTCCCCCACGGCGGCCGGGAGGTACACGTCAATCCGAGATGACCCGGCGTCCGCAGGCTCCTCATCCGCCCGACGGATTCGGCCCAAGAACACAGCGACGAATGCGCACACGACGAAACAGCTGACCGAAAGCCACCAGCCAGTACGCAAGTCTGGGGCCGCGGTGGCCGGGGTGGGCGCGCCGATGATGACGACCAGAAGCGCAATGCCTAGGACCCCGCCGATCTGGCGGGCGCTGGACACCACCGCCGACGCGGTGGCATACCTCCCACCTGGGACCGCGGCCAGCGCGGCGCTCCCGAGCAGGGGCAGCGTCATGCCGACACCTAGCCCGCTAAGGATCTGCCCGGGCAACCACTCGGTCACAAAGGCGGGGGTGAGCCCGACCTGGGTGGCGTACCAGGCGTAGGCCGAGGCCCAGATCAAAGCTCCCGGCACGATGAAGATGAGGTAGCCGCGGGGGGCCGCGACGGGGCCGAGGACTGCTGCGACGACCGTGGCACGAGCGCACCCGGCACCAGGGCGAGTCCCGCGGACAGGATGGTGTAGCCCCACACGTAGGTGAGCCACAGGATGTTGGTGAGCAGGTAGGCGTAGAAGCCCATCCCTGCAAACACGGTGGCGACGTTGCCCACCGCGAAAGGCCGGATCCGGAGCAGGGCCGGGTCAAGCAGCGGTGAGCGGTGACGGCGAGAGCTGAACACAAACCCGACCAGCAGCACGGCGGCCGCGGCGAAGGACCCGAGCACCTGCCAGCTGGACCAACCCCAGTCGTTGCCCTGGACGATGCCGAGGGTGACCAGAGCGAGCACGACGGCGAAGAGGGCGGCGCCCGCGAGGTCGGGCAGCGAGCGCCGGCCGTGGGCTCGGCTCTCGACCAGCTGGCGACGCGCAGCGACGTAGGCAACGATCCCGAACGGGAGGTTGACGAGGAAAGCCCAGCGCCACCCACCCAGCTCGACCAGGACGCCGCCGATCGGCGGGCCGAGCCCGGACGCCAGCGCCGCTGAGGCGCCCCAGAGGCCGACGGCGTGCGTACGGCGCTGCGCCGGGAACGCTTGGACGACCAGTCCGAGCGACGCGGGAACGAGCATCGCTGCTCCCAGGGCCTGCAGCATCCGGGCCGCGACGAGGAAGGCCACCGAGGGCGCCAACGCGCACACGACCGACGACGCCGTGAAGACCAGGACTCCCCACATGAACGCCCGGCGACGGCCCACCAGGTCGGCCAGCCGCCCGCAGGGGATCAGGAAGGCGGCGAAGACGATGTTGTAGGAGTTGAGCACCCACGACAGGCCGCTGATGGTCGTCTCCGGGAAGGACTCCCGGATGCTCGGAAAGGCGACGTTGACGATGGTGGCGTCGAGAAAGGCGAGGAAGGCGCCGAAGGAGGCGACCAGAAGCACCGTCCCGCTGGTGACGCGGCCCCGCATCACGACTGCGCCCTCGGTCGCCACCGGCTGGGGCATTGGGTTCACGTATGCCTCTCCACTCCCGCGCGCCAGGAGCGCTCCCCCTACGTCGCCACCGAACGCTAGCGGGCCACGGGGCAGCACGCAGGTCGGTCCGGAGTCCGACCGGGGGATCGCAAATTCCTCCCGGAAATGGCAGCGAGTGATCGCTGAGAAACTCTATGTGAGCAAGGGGTAAAGCTGAGACGCACATCACCACCTCAACTGCTTGAACTAGTTGACCGGACGTTCAGTCAGGCTGATGATCAATGGCATACCTTTCGACCCAGCGCCAACAGCGATGCCGTGGCCTGCCAACTGTTCGGGGAGACTGACCATGACCAGAGCACGCACCCTTCGTCGACGGATTCTCGGCGGGACCCTGGTCGGACTTGTCGCCGCCACGACGTTGACCGTCGCAGCCCCCGCGTCAGGTGCGCCCGACCGGAAGGAGTTCTCGTCGTCGATCTCCCCGACAACGGCGATCGCCGGCCAGCGAGTGGCCTTCGCGGTGACGGTCACCAACTCCACGCGCAGCAACAACGACCTCGGCTCAATGCAACTCGTGGTCCCTGCCGGCTTCACCGGGGTTCAGCTCAACACGGCAGCCACGACTCCGGCCGGGTGGCAAGCCGTGTTTCCCTCTTCGTGTACGTCTGGTTCACCAAGCGGCTGCGGCGCACCTGGTTCGACCCTTGTGCAGGTCAGCACTCCGGCGTCCATGGGAGCGCAGAAGATCCCCGCCGGCGGCAAACTCACCTTCACCGTGTCCGCCGTGGCTCCGACTCCGTCTCAAGCCACGAACTACCCCTGGAACGTCGCGGCGAAGAACTCCGCGTCGTGGAGCGAGGGCAGCCTGTTCGCCTTGACCGGGTCCCAGCCCAGCGTCAGCGTCACGGCGCCGAACCCGACGAAACTGGCGTTCACGACGCAGCCTCCGGGAGCACGCACCGCGGGACAAACATTTGACGTCTCCGTGGCCCTCCAGACCGCTGATGGCCTGCCCACAAACGGCTCCTCGACTGTCCTGCTCGCAGGCGTCGGCGCCACCCTGAGCGGCACGCTCTCGAGGGCTGCGGTCAACGGCACTGCAACGTTTACGGGTCTGTCGCTCACCTCGGCCGGCACGTTCACCCTGCGGGCCACCAGCGGCACGCTCACACCGGCAACCTCTGCTTCGATCGTCGTCTCGGCAGGCACCCCGAGCTCGCTCCAGTACATCTCACCGGGGCCAGCCCCGACCTTGTTGGCCGGCCAGAGCGTCTCGACGTCGGTGTCGGTCCAGGATGCGTTCGGCAACCAGACAGGTAGCCCCACGCTCACCCTCACCGTCACCTCGACGGGCAGCGGGTCGGCCGTGAGCACGACCACTGCTACTGCGGTGTCAGGCGTAGTCACGTTGACCAGCGACCCGATCACCGGGGCTGGCGACTATTCCGTCACCGTGTCGGGACTCGGCTCGGACCTGATCTCGGGACTGTCGGTCGCAGCCGCAGCGCCCAGCCAGTTGGTTTTCGTCCCCGCGCCGGCCTCCACATCCACGGCTGGCGCCTCCTACCCCGTCACTGTGGCGATCCGTGATGCCTTCGGCAACCCGACGACGAGCACCGCCTCCGTCGTCCTGAGCATCGGGTCGTCCCAACAGACCGTAAGCGCGGTCAACGGCACAGCCGCATTCACGGGTGCTGCGCCAACCGCAGTGGGCACGTACACGGTCAGCGCCACGAGCGGTCCGCTCACCTCACCGACTCCGTCGAGTCTAAGCGTCACCCCCGGGGCTGCCGCTGCCCTGGTCATCACCACGGCCCCCTCGGGAACGGTGGGGGCCGGTCAGCCGATCTCTGTCGG
>JANPBY010000036.1:0-2191 GCA_031430645.1 Actinomycetes bacterium | reverse complement strand
TGCCGGCACACGGTTTCCTAAACCGTGTGCCGGCAGTTCGAATCTGCCCGAGGGCACCATGATTCTGCGACGGATTTCGTCGATCCTAAGGAGGTGCAACATTCTTTGAGTCGTGTGTCCTGTTAGAGACAGGACGCAGATCCTCGACACCCACGAGTCGCGGGGCCGAAGACTCCATCGCACACGGGCGCCGATGTACGGTACGACGCCCGCGAGGCGGGTGTTTGCGCAAAGTTCGAGTCATGATCCGCTCTTCTACTCGTGTCCGAATGATAGTCATTGCCCACGGTAGACCGATCCCCCGTGAGGTTGTTAGTGCTTGAGATTCGAGCGCCAGTCCGGTGCTTGACGCCGGCGGTAGAAGCGCGACGCCCGCAGTACTGGCGGTCACCTCGGCCGGCGCGCTAACGACTAGCGATACATTTGCTTCTGGCGTGATCCGGTCCGAGAATCGCGGCGCGGGCAAGCGACTGCCCGAACGCGGATCCCACGCCGGGGATCATGGGAGGCCCGTGAACCGCTCGCGACCAGGCTGCAAGCTACGGCCATCCGCTCGTCGTTCGCAGCGCCGCGGTCCCACCCTTCCACCGAGCGACCTTGACCTGCCAGGTCAAGCAGAGTTTGGCCTGCTCATGGCGCAAGCGGGCGAGCGGGGTATGACGTTGCGGGCAGACCTCCGCGCAAGAATCGCGCTCGAGGTGATCGGCCCTGAGTTTGGCTTACTGTCGGGCGCGGCCGGCGTAGAGGTGTTGACCGAGCCATCGACTGGACGATCGAGCAGGCTCGAGTCCCGGGGGGACGCCTGCCGTCGTATCGCTGGATCCACTACCTGCGTCGCCTCCCGGACGAGTTCTTCTACGACACCGAGCCAATCCTGCCCGGAACCCTCCGCGAGCGCCGCGCCGCCGCCGAAACGTTGAGCGCGCTCGTCCCCAACCCTGGGGGCGGGGTACTTCCCGATCTACTCGCGCAAACATTTCTGCTAGACGCAACAATGGCGGACGCGATCATGCGCATCACCGTCTTAGGTCGGCTTCTCGCGCACCTTCGTGTGGCTAGGCGTTGCATCTGCAAGGACGTACCCGTCTTTGGTCATCCGCTCAACGGGGTGGTGGTGTCTACTGACAGCGACCAGTACGCGCAGGTCCGCGCCCACGACCTTCGGACTGAAGCGATCGCGGCGATGGGGCAGACCAAGTCGCCTGGGGAACTCGACCAGGACCCGCACCTTGCGCCTGGATTCTGGCTAGATGTCTCGCCCATAGCATCGTCTGGATACTTGGAACTTCCGCGCTACCGGGTCGGGAGCGTGCACTGGGATGTCCCTCGCATAGCAGCCGGAGAAGCCTGGTGGGCTGATGGCCTGCCGCTCACACTCTTCGTGGGCCAGGCCGTATCGCTCACACTCGCCCACGCTGACCTCCCAACGGTGCGGATGCTCGGCTACAGCCATTTGGCTGCGTCAATACTGCTTCGGGCGATACAGACGGCTCTCGACGGCCCCCTCGGTGAACGTTACGAGGAAGCTTTTCCTGCTTTCCGTGCGACAACGACACCTGAGGGCATCCTGGCGACTCTGTTAAAGCCACCGGATCCCCGCCATTTGCGAAGCGGCCCCGTCGTCCGAAGGATGAATGCTGGCGAGGTGTGCGTCGACTACGTGGCCGTCTCATCGCTCTGTCAGCGGTCCACCAACGGAGGCATCTACGGGAGCGCTCCCAGAAAGAGCGTTGCCGACGACTTCGAAATGCGCGTTCAAACCGAAGTCGACCAAAGTGGTTGGGCGCCCCCGCCATCGCTCAGGTCAGTGCGCGGTAGGACTCTTAAGGGGCCGGCAGGTGACCTGATCACAGACATCGACGCTCTCGCTGCACGAGGAGACACACTTCTGCTGATCGACTGCAAGACGCACTACCTCGAAGGGCTTTCAGAGGGTGAACACGCGCCTACGCGAAACGTGCGTGACAGGGTGGCCTCAGAAGCCAAGTCATGGGTCGCCAAGGTCGAACGGATTCGCGCGCAACCACTCGGGAAGAACTTCGACTTCACAGCATTCGCCCAGGTCATCCCCCTTCTGGTTCTCCCGTACCTTCCTTGGCTGGACGAGGAGACGTTCGAGTGGCAGGCAGTGGACGGACTCCAGTTGGTGACAACCCTCCAAGAACTGATCCTGTGGCTAGGGGAGCCGTAG
>JANPBY010000035.1:0-22979 GCA_031430645.1 Actinomycetes bacterium | reverse complement strand
ACCAACGTGATCGCCTTCGCATTATGGTTCTGGGATCTGGACGGCGGGGGCGCCGCCGCGCGGGCGGCAGGCACCGGACCTGCTGCCGGCTTCGTGTTCCCCGAGGACAACCACCCGGCGAGCGTTTCGGCCGGGTGGTTCCCAAAGTTCGTCGACTACCTCGCGCTGTCGTTCAACACCGCTATGGCGTTCAGTCCCACCGACGTCTCGGCCGTACGTCCCTGGGCCAAGATGATGATGATGGCTGAGTCAGCGATCTCGTTGGTCGTGGCCATCCTCGTGGTCGCCCGGGCGATCAACATCCTGCCCAGCTAGGCAATCTCCTCGGCCGGGCCGGGGAGGAAGTCCCCTCGAGGCACCTCACGCGGTCGCAGGCCGGAGTTGGCCAGGTCCCGCGCGCGGAGGGCCGAGATGTCAGGGTGCAGGGCCAACCAGTCCGTGGCCTCGGCGGGGCTGAACCAGGCCGCCATCCACTCCATCGCCATCGATTCGGCCTGCTCGACCTGCATCCAGTGCGGCTCGTCGCTCAGACACTCAACGAACGCTGGGTGCAGGTCGAGCATGACCCGAGCCAAGTCGGACGGCTCGCGCAGTCGCGCGCTCCCGTGACGTTCCCACGACGAGGTAGGCCAGGGCGGCTTAGCCGTTGGGCGTCTCGCCACGCCCGCGAGGTGGACATCGAGGTCAGCGGAGTGAATCACGGTGAAGCTCTCGGGGATGTGTGGCGCTGATCTGTTTCGGCGATCCGAGGTGAACCACGCCATAGTGCTTCTGACGCTCACGGGACCTCCCTGCCAGCAGGCTTGAGCAGCGTGACGCTGCGAGTATCACCGCCTGAGGCGATCGAATCGGTGAGGCAGTGGGCGTGTCCGGTCGCGGGATTCGTTCGGCCACCGAAGAGTTTCGGGGTTCAGCGGTCGCGGTCGCGGGTCCCTATGGGGTCCCACCCACGCCGTGATCCGACGCTGCCGGGTGCGGGACGGGCGTCGCGGCTCCGATAGACGACGTAGGGGCGGAACACGTAATGCAGGGGTGCGGTGAAGGCGTGGACCAGGCGTGTAAAGGGCCACATCGCGAAGAGCAGCATCGCCACAAGCACATGGACATGGAAGGTCCAGGGCGCTTCCTCCATCGCCGCAACGTCCGGCTGGAGGATGAACAGTGATCGGAACCAGACGGAGACCGTCTCGCGGTAGTTGTAGGCGTCCCCCACCACTCCGGATCCCGCGAGAGTGGCCCACAGCCCCAGCACGATGGCGCCGACCAGGGCGACGTACATCGCCTTATCGTTGCGCGTCGTCGCCATAAAGACTGGTCCGGTCGTACGACGGCGGTAGACCAGAATGGCCACCCCGGCCAGCGTGCAGAAGCCAGCGATACCGCCGACGAGCAACGCGTTGGCGTGATAGAGCCCCTCCGAGACGCCGAAGGCTTCGGTCCAGGATTCTGGGATCACCAGTCCAACGATGTGGCCGATCAGGACGAACATGATCCCGAAGTGGAACAGCGGGCTGCCGATCCGCAACAGTCTGGACTCATAGAGTTGGGACGAGCGCGTCGTCCAGCCGAACTGGTCGTAGCGGTACCGCCAGATCGTGCCGCCGACCAGGATCGCCAGGGTCACGTAGGGGAGGACTCCCCACAGCAAGACACCCATCAGCGATCGCCACCCTTCGGCTGGGCGCCTGCCCCGGCCAGGGGCAGGAGCCGCGGGTCGAGAGAGTCCAGCCCGACGTCCTCGCGTGGGGGTCCAGCCGCGGCCATCTGGTGCACCGCCATTCGGTCTGCAGGTGACTCTCCTGGCAAGGTCGAGCACACCGCGGCCACGAGCCCTGCGTACGTCGGGTCGCTGTCAAGCAGCGCGAGCCGCAGCAGTTCGAGGCTCGGGCGGTACTCCTGAAGCAGGGCAGGGCCGTCGACGGGGTCGGCGAGTGCGGCGTACTCGAGAACCAAAGGCAGGTAGTCGGTGAGCTCTCCATGGGTGTCGACGAGGAATCCACTTGCGCGATAGCGCGTCTTGAACCGACCGAGGATTTCGCCCCGACGTCTGGTGTCGCCGTCGGTCCAGTAGGAGAGGTAGAGGGCGTGCTTGCGGCTGAGGTCGAAGATCTCCACGTAGTGACGTTGAAGATCCGCGAGTGGTGTGCCGGCCAGATGCTCGATGAACCGGGTCAGCCCGTCTCGAGCAGGTCCCTCCGGCAGCGCCCCAACAGCGTGCCGCAGCGTGGGAATCTGGGCGAGCAGTGCCTCATCGGGGTAGGCCAGGCACCACGAGACCGCTTGGTGAATGATCCGAGCCTCCGGCAGGACACTTCCTGATCCAGCACGAGCTGAGGTTCGTTTGAGCAGCCGACTCATCGCTCGTCCTCTGTGGGGAACATGCCGTCTGGGGTGCCGACGCCGTCCCAGTTGAGGAGGTTCACGCGCCCCTTCATCGAGTCTGCGGGTGCGATGCCTTCAGAGGTCTGTCGCTGCTTCAAAGCGTGAAAGGTCTCCACGGCTACCGGCACAGGTCGACCGGAGGCTTCGCCGAAGGCCCCGGAGCCATACATGCCCGGACCCTCGTCATAGTCGAGAGAACAAGCCAGCTCTTCGAGGTCATGGCCTTGCTCCTCGTGTGCGGTCGGGATGACGTAGCGATCTTCGTACTTGGCGATGGCCATCAGCCGGTACATCGCGGACATCGACGTGCCGGTCATGCCGACCGATTCAGGGATCGACTCGTCGGCCTCTCGACCCAAGGTGATGTCGCGCAGGTAGGAGCGCATCGCGGACAGCCGACGCAGCACGGCTGTCACGGTCTCGGTGTCACCCGCGGTGAAGAGCTCGGCGAGGTATTCGACAGGGATGCGCAGCGCCTCGATTGCGCCGAAAAGGTTGCCGTGGTCCTCGCCATCGTGTCCTTGTTCGCGCAGGAGGTCCACGACCGGCGACAGCGGTGGGACGTACCAAACCATCGGCAGCGTGCGGTACTCCGGGTGGAGCGGAAGAGCGACGCCGAAGGTCTTCGCCAGTGCGTAGACGGGCGACTTCTGGGCCGCGAGCAGCCAGTCCTCGGGGATCCCCTCGGCTTTGGCAGCCGCGAGGACCGCAGGATCGAAGGGGTCGAGCATCAAGTCCATCTGCGCCTGGTAGAGGTCGCCCTCATCCGGCATCGAAGCTGCGGCAGTGACTGCATCAGCGTCATACAGCACAAGCCCGATGTAGCGCAGCCGTCCCACGCACGTCTCTGCGCAGACCGTCGGGAGCCCGACCTCGATTCGGGGGTAGCAGAACGTGCACTTCTCGGCCTTGCCGGTCTTGTGGTTGAAATAGATCTTCTTGTAGGGGCAGCCGGTCACGCACTGCCGCCAACCCCGACAGCGGTCCTGGTCGACCAGGACGATCCCGTCCTCGGCGCGCTTGTAGATGGCACCGGACGGACACGAGGCGACGCAGGCCGGATTGAGACAGTGCTCGCAGATGCGCGGCAGATAGAACATGAAGGTCTGCTCGAACTCGAACTTGATCCGGTCTTCGGAGTCTCGGCGGACCTTCTCGACGATCGGGTCGAGGTGTCCCATCTCGCTCGCACCGCCGAGGTTGTCGTCCCAGTTGGCCGACCAGCGGATCTTGGTGTCCTCGCCGGTGATCAGTGACTTGGGGCGGGCGACGGGGAAGTCGTCACCGAGTGGCGCGTTGACCAGCGTCTCGTAGTCGTAGGTCCAGGGCTCGTAGTAGTCCTCGAGCTTGGGCATGACCGGGCTGGCAAAAATCCCGAGCAGCTTCTTGAACCGCCCGCCGGCCTTCAGGGTGAGCCGCCCGCGACGGTTCAGGGTCCAGCCACCGCGCCACGTCTCCTGATCCTCGTGACGCCGTGGGTAGCCCTGGCCGGGACGCGTCTCGACGTTGTTGAACCAGACGTACTCGACCCCGGCCCGGTTCGTCCAGGCCTGCTTGCAGGTGACGGAACAGGTGTGGCACCCGATGCACTTGTCGAGGTTCATCACCATGCCGAGCTGAGCCATGACCTTCACTAGTAGGTCACCTCCTGCGACCGACGGCGGATGGTGGTGACCATGTCGCGCTGGTTGCCGGTCGGCCCTAGGTAGTTGAACGTGTAGGACAACTGCGCGTAGCCGCCGATCAGGTGGGTGGGCTTCACGAGCAGTCGGGTGACGGAGTTGTGGATGCCACCGCGCCGCCCAGTCTTCTCGGACTTGGGAATGTCGATAGTTCGTTCCTGCGCGTGGTGCACAAATACCACGCCCTCGGGCATCCGGTGGCTGACCACGGCGCGACAGACGAACACGCCGTTGGCATTGACGCACTCCATCCAGTCGTTGTCGTGGACCTCGATGGCAGCTGCGTCAGCGGGGCTCATCCAGCAGGTAGGCCCGCCCCTCGAGAGCGCCAGCATGAAGAGGTTGTCCTGGTACTCCGAGTGGATCGACCACTTGGAGTGCGGAGTCAGATAGCGAACCGTGACCTGCTTGGCACCGTCCGGGCCGAGAACCGGCTCGCCGAGGAGCTTGTGCAGGTCGAGCGGCGGACGGTAGATGGGGAGTGCTTCTCCCAGGTCACGCATCCAGTCGTGGTCGAGGAAGAAGTGCATGCGTCCGGTCAGCGTGTGCCAGGGCTTGAGTCGCTCGACGTTGACGGTGAACGGCGCGTAGCGCCGCCCTCCGGTTTCCGAGCCGGACCACTCGGGTGAGGTGATGACGGGGACCGGACGAGCCTGGGTGTCAGCGAAGGTGATGTGCCTCTCCTCGCTCCCCTCAGCGAGGTCGGCCAGCGGCTTCCCGACGCGCTTCTCGAGGGTCTTGAACCCTTGGACTGCGAGCTCTCCGTTGGTGGTGCCGGAAAACAGGAGTACGGCTTCGGCCAGCTTGATGTCGGTGTCGATCGCCGGGCGACCGTCGGCAGCGCCGCCGAGCATCACGCCGTTGAGGTGGCCGAGCTGCTCGACCTGTCGCTCAACCCGGTAGTTCACGTTCTTGATGGTGAATCCCAAGGAGTCAGCGAGTGGGCCAACGGCCGCGAGTTTGTCGGCGATAGCCGTGTAGTCCCGCTCGACCACCTGGAAGACGGGCATCGTCTTGCCAGGGATCGGATCGACGTCACCCCGTCGCCAGTCGCGCACCACCCCGCCGGGCTGCGAGGTCTCTCCGGGGGTGTCGTGCTGCATCGGAACACTCACGAGGTCCTTGCGCACCCCCAGGTGGGTCTTGGACAGCTCGGACAACTTGCGGGCGACCAGGTGGAAGGCGTCGAAGTCGCTCTTGGCCTCCCACGGTGGGTCGATGGCTGGGCTGAAGGCATGGACGAAGGGGTGCATGTCGGTCGTGGAGAGATCGTGCTTCTCGTACCAGGTTGCAGCGGGGAGAACGACGTCGGAGAGCATCGTCGTCGAGGTCATCCGGAAGTCCGCGCTGACGAGCAGGTCGAGCTTGCCCTCGGGGATGTCGTCGTGCCAGGTCACGTCCTGTGGCCGGAGCTCGGACTCCTCGGCCATCAGGTTGGAGTGGGTGCCCAGCAGGTGCTTGAGGAAGTACTCGTTGCCCTTGGCCGAGGAACCGAGCAAGTTGGCTCGCCAGAGGACGAGCGTGCGGGGCCAGTTCTCAGGAGCGTCGACGTCGTCGACGGCGAACTTCAAGCGACCGTCGACGAGCTCATCGACGATGTGCTGGGCGGGTGCCTCCGGGTTGGCCGCAACTGCCTCATCGGCCAGGTCGAGGGGGTTGCGGTCGAACTGCGGATAGAACGGCATCCACCCGAGGCGAGTGGACTGCGAGATCGTGTCGGCGGTGTGCATGCCGGTGAGGTTGCCTTCAGCCAACGGTGAGGCCAGTGCATCGGCGCGGTAGCCGTCGAAGCGCCACTGGTCGGTGTGCATGTACCAGTAGGCCGTGCCGATCATCGTCCGCGGGGGGCGCTGCCAGTCGAGTGCGTTGGCGAGGGAGAGCCAACCTGTGATCGGCCGACACTTCTCCTGGCCGACGTAGTGGGCCCACCCTCCCCCGTTGCGTCCCATGCTCCCGGTCAGGATGAGCAGCGAGAGGATCGCTCGATAGGTGGCATCACCATGGAACCACTGGCAAATCCCCGCACCCATGATGATCATCGAGCGACCGCCGGACTCCTCAGCGTTGGTGGCGAACTCGCGCGCGATCCGCGCGCACGCTTCCGCTGGAACGCTGGTGATCTCTTCCTGCCAGGCCGGGGTGTACGGGCTGCTCGCGTCGTCGTAGCCGGTTGGCCAGTCGCCGGGCAGTCCGTCGCGCTGGACGCCGTACTGCGCCAGCATCAGGTCATAGACCGTGGTCACGAGCTTGCCGCCCACGCGCCGCGCCGGCACTCCACGATGGAGCACTGAGCCAGAGCCGTCGGGGGCCTCGAAGCAGGGCAGCAGGACCTCGACGGCCTCGGTAGCACCGTCGGCTTCGAGTTCCTTGCACGACAGCGCGGGCCGGATCCCCTCGAGGTCGAGGTTCCAACGTCCGACGCCGGAGTCGGTGTAGCGGAAACCCATGCTGCCGTTGGGCACCACGGGATCACCGGTCGTGGAGTCCAGCAGGACGGTTTTCCAGGCGGCGCCTTCCTCGGTGTCGCCGAGGTCGGCGGAGGTGAGGTTCTTCGCCGGGACGTACGCGCCATCGCGCTCGGTCAGCGTCACGAGGAACGGGAGGTCGGTGTAGGTGCGCACGTAGTCGTGGAAGAAGGGGACCTCGCGTTCGACGAGGTATTCCTTGAGGATCACTTGTCCCATCGCCATCGCGAGTGCGGCGTCGGTGCCTGCTTGGGCGGGTAGCCACTCGTCGGCGAACTTCGTGTTGTCGGCGTAGTCGGGGCTGACCGAGACGACCTTGGTACCGCGATAGCGGACCTCGGCCATCCAGTGGGCATCCGGAGTGCGAGTGACCGGGACGTTCGAGCCCCACATCATCAAGTAGGTCGAGTCCCACCAGTCACCGGACTCCGGAACGTCGGTCTGGTCCCCGAACACCTGCGGGCTAGCCACCGGCAAATCGGCGTACCAGTCATAGAACGAGGTCATCACCCCACCGATGAGCTGGATGAATCGGGTGCCCACGGCGTGGGAGACGATCGACATCGCCGGGATCGGCGAGAAGCCTGCGCACCGGTCGGGGCCGTGGGTCTTGATGGTGTGGACGTGCGCAGCCGCGACGATCTCCACGGCCTCGTCCCATGAGACGCGGATCAGGCCGCCCTTGCCGCGTGCTTGCTGGTAGCGGCGACGGCGTTCGGGGTCGCCGACGATGTCGGCCCAGGCCAGAACCGGGTCGCCCAGGCGGGACTTGGCCTCGCGGTACATCTCGACGAGGACGCCGCGGGCATAGGGGTAGCGCACGCGGGTGGGGGAGTAGGTGTACCAACTGAACGCGGCACCTCTGGGGCAGCCGCGGGGCTCGTACTCGGGGCTGTCCGGCCCGACCGAGGGGTAGTCGGTCTGCTGGGTCTCCCAGGTGATGATGCCGTCCTTGACGTAGACCTTCCATGAGCAGGATCCGGTGCAGTTCACTCCGTGGGTGGATCGCACGACCTTGTCGTGGCTCCACCGATCCCGGTAGAAGATGTCGCCCTTGCGGCCCCCCTCGCGAAAGACGGCACGCCCATCGGCTGACTCGTCCCAGTGCGTGAAGAATCGGCCGGTCTGTAGGAGGGCGTCAGCGACGGGTCCATCGGGCCCGCCGACACCGAGAGTGTCCGTCACACCCAGCGACACTTCCAGTGGAGAGTGGAGCGCACAAGGGACCTTGGTCCTTGAGGGCGTAGGCCCTAGTTTCAGGTCAGGCGTTGGCCTTCAGGTCTTTGACGATCTGGTGGCTGGCGAAGCGTCCCGGTGAGCCGATGACGCACCCACCTGGGTGGGTGCCGGACCCGCACTGGTAGTAGCCCTCGATCGGCGTGCGGTACTGGCTCCAGCCTGGCGCCGGGCGGAAGAAGTACATCTGCGGCGCGAGGAACTCCCCGGCATAGATGTTGCCCTCGGTGAGTCCGGTGACTCGTTCGATGTCCAGTGGGGTCACCACTTCTCGGTGCAGGACGAGGTCGCCGAAGCCGGGGAAGAAGGACTCCAGCGTGCGCTGCACGGTGTCTCCGAGGTTCTCCCGCTCGGTGTCCCAGTCGCTGCCCTTGAGGTGATAGGGCGTGTATTGAACGAAGCACGACATGACGTGCTTGCCCGGGGGAGCCATGTCCGGGTCGAGGAAGGATTGGACGCAGCAGTCGAGATAGGGGCGGTCGCTGTACCACCCGTACTTCGCCTGGTCGAAGGCTCGCTCGACGTACTCGATGGACGGGGCGATGTTCACGAAGCCCATGTATTGGTCGGTGCGGGTGCCCAAAGCTGGGTAGTGCGGCGCACCATCGAGGGCGAAGTTCACCTTCGACGACGTCCCCTGGAAGCGGTAGCGGTTGATGTTCTCGACCAGGTCGCTGGGTAGCTCGCGCGGGTCCACCATCTGGGTGAACGTGCGTCGTGGGTCCAGTGCGCTCACAACTACGGGCGCAGTCAGCTCGCTCCCATCGGCCAGCACGACACCCGAGGTCTTGCCGTCGCTGACGATCACGTGGTCGACGTCGGCTTCCAGGCGGATCTCAGCGCCGTACGCCTGGGCAGCGCGCGCGAGCACCTGGGTGACCCCGCCGTTTCCGCCCTTGTGGAACGACCAGGTGCCCATCACTCCGTCGTGCTCGCCCATCGAGAGGTAGAGCAGGACCAGCCCGGAGCCCTGCGACATCGGCCCGACCTTGCTGCCGACGACGCCCGCTGAGGAGATGAGGCCCTTGATGATGTCGCTGTCGAAGTAGTCGTCGAGGAAGTCCGCGGCGCTGCCTGTGATCAGTCGGACGGCGTCGTGCACGACCTTGGTCGAGGCTGACCCCAAGTGGTTGAGCAGCCACGCGACGTCCTCGCGGTCCTCGGGGCTCTTGCCGAAGACGTTGGGCGGGATCCGGTCAAAGAGCGGCTTGATGAGCTGTTGCACGCGCGCCATGTCGTGCTCGTAGCGGTCCATGGCGTCGGCGTCGCGTGCGGAGTGCCGGGTGATCTCGCGAATGTTCTCGTTGCGGTCCGAGCCGAGCAGGAAGTAGTCGCCGTTCTCCATGGGGGCGAAGGTCGATGGCATGAGGAGCGGCATGAAGCCGTGCTTCACCAGCTCGAGCTCCTGGACGATCTCGGGTCGGAGGAGGCTGAGCCCGTAGGAGAACGTGGTGAAACTGAACCCTGGGTGGAGCTCCTCGGTGATGGCAGCTCCGCCAACGATGTCGCGGCGTTCGAGGATGAGGGTGCGCAGTCCGGCTTTGGCCAGGTACGCACCGTTCACCAGCCCGTTGTGGCCACCTCCGACAACGATGGCGTCGTAGTCGGTTGCCTGCGTCGTCATGGAGTGGCCGTCTTTCGCTCGGGGTTGAAGAAGGGGAGCCGGGTGACCTCGGCCGGAACGGTCGTGTATTCGTGGTTGAGCGTCTGCTCCACGTGCACGCGGGTGCCTAGAGCACTGTGTTCAGGGCGTACCCGGGCGATCGCGATGTAGCGCTGGAGAATGGGGGAATACATGAGGCTCGTCGCGTAGCCGGCACGTTCGCCGTCGTCGTCGTACAGCATCGTCTCCCAGGGGACTGGATGTTCGTCCATGTGCGGCACCAGACCCGCCTTGACATAGAGCTCGTCGTAGGCGGCCCAGTCGATAGCCAGGCCGACCGTGGCCCACCGTGAGGTGCCGTCGCGAACCTCGGCCCGGAGCGCCTTGCGCCCGATGAACGGTCGGGTGTTGTCGTCGAGCCCCTTGAGCATCCAGCCGAGCCCGAGCTCGTGTGGAGTCACGCGCTGCTCGTCGTTGTAGGCCAACCGACTCGAGGAGAACTCGACATCGATCAGCGGAAGCCCGGCCTCGATCCGCAGCATCGACAGGGCCGTGTCGCCGAACGGGCGAAGCCCGTGGCCCTGGCCGGCCTCGATCACGGCGTCCAGGACTGCCAGGGCACTGTCCGCGGGGACGACGATCTCGTAGCCGAGGTCCCCGGAAAAGCCGGTACGGCTGATGGTGACGGCATGACCGGCGACCTTGCTCGGAGTCAGGCCGAAGTACGGCAGGGGGGCGATCTCCGGGGCGAGCCCGATCAGGATGTCGCGGGACCGCGGGCCTTGGATGGCCAGCACGCCGTACTGCTCGGACACGTCGGTGATGGACACATCGAGGGAACCGATCAGTTGCTCGAGGTAGGAGAGATTCGGCTCGGCGGCCGTGAGGAAGAACTCGTTGGCCGCGTGCCGGAACAGCACGCCGTCCTCGAGGATGTAGCCGTCGTCGTCGCACCAGATCGTGTACTGCGCCCGGCCTTCACGGCAGGTCCGGATGTCGCGCGCCATGACCCCGCTGAGGAAGCGCACCGTGTCGCGTCCGGTGATCCAGTACTTGTTCAGCGGTGACGCATCGAAAAAGCCGGCTCCGTTGCGCACGCCGAAGTACTCGTGCTTGGCCGACATGTCGTACTTCACCGCCGACAGGTAGCCGGCCCAGTGCATCCAGAGCCCAGTGGTGTTCAGTTCGGCCAGGCGTGGGTGGAAGACAGTGGTCATGACCATGGTGGGCAACCCTAAGGCCCTGTTGGACACGCGCGCAATAGCCTCCTACGGTGACCTCATGGCCCGGATGAGCCCAGAGGACCGCCGCGAGGCGATCGTGAGCGCCGCATTGTCAGTCATGCTGCGCCAGGGCATCGCGGCAACGACCGTGCGAGATGTGGCTGCCGAGATGGGAACCTCAAGTGGCCTGATCCACCACTACTACGCCTCGATGGATGAACTCTTGGCCGCAGCGTTCGAGCGAGCTGCCGGTGACGATCTCCGGGCCACCGTCGAAGCCATGGAGTCGGGGCAGGACCCGTTGGAGAGGCTCGCGCTCTTCCTCGCGTCCTACGCTCGCGCCGATGAGGACTTCGCCATCCAGCTTTGGCTGGATGCCTGGGCCGAGGCGGCCCGCAGGCCCGCTCTGCAGCGCACCTCGCGACGACTGAACCAGACCTGGCAAGAGCAGCTGGTCACGGTGATCGGAGATGGCGTTCACGAGGGGCGCATGGTTTGCGACGACCTCGACGCGACGGCCTGGCGGCTGCTGTCGTTGCTCGACGGGTTGGCTCTTCAGGTCGTCGCACACCCAGATTCGATCAGTCGCGAGCAGGCCACTCGATGGTCCAGGGAAGGAGCGGAGAACGAGCTCGGGCTCGCGCCCGGCGCACTCGAAAGGGCGAGGGTCAGGTCGTCTGCTGGGGAGCCAGCTGCTCGACCATGAAGGCGAGGACATGATCGTCCTCCGCCGGGAGATCCTCGTGCTCGAAGTCTGGATAGATCAGCACGTCCTTCGGCGACCGGATCTTGTTGTAGGCGGCGAACTGGGTCGACGGCGGACAGACCGTGTCCATCAGCCCGGTCTGCATGAACACGGTTGCCTGGATCCGGTCGGCGAGGTGTTGGACGTCGATGTAGCCCAGCGTCCGGAACATCTCCTCCACCCGTTCGTGGTTGGGGTCGAAGCGCCTCAGGTAGGCACGAAGTTCCTCATAGGCGTCGGTCGCGAGGTCCATCTCCCAGACCCGCAGATAGTCCGACAGGAACGGATAGATCGGTGCTGCAGCTCGAACCCGCGGTTCCAGGGCGGCGCACGCCAGGGTCAGTCCGCCGCCTTGTGACCCGCCGGTCACTCCGACTCGATGTGCATCGACTTCTGGGGAGTCCATGACCAGACGAGTGAGCTGCACGGTGTCCAAGAAGATGTGCCGGAACGCCAGGTTGTGTGGGCCGTCACCCAGGCCACGAACGATGTGACCGTTCAACGTGGTGCCCAGCGCGCCGCCGATGTCCTGGGAGCGCCCGCCCTGGCCTCGGCAGTCGAGCGCTGCGACTGCGAAGCCCTGCGCGACGTACGGAAGAAGGTTGAACCAGTCCGGGCTGCTGCCTGAATAGCCGTGGAAGACGACGACTGCAGGCACCTGACCCGTGGCGTTGGTGGGGCGCAGGTACTTGGCGTAGACCCGCGCCCCACGGACGCCCGTGAACCACAGGTCGAAGCACTCGGCGTACGTCGCCGGATGAACCACACGCTGCATCGTTACGTCGGCGGCAGGGCCAGCGGCGTGGAGCTCCTCGAGGGCCTTGGACCAGTAGTCATCGAAGTCCGCCGGACGCGGGTTTCGCCCGGAATAGGACCGCAGCTCATCGAGCGACAGATCAAAGATCGGCATGTGTTGTCACGTCTCCACTCATCGACGAGAGTCTGCCCAGAAGCAGGTGAGGTCGGTCAGTTTGTGAACAACGCGCTGTAGGCGTTGAGGGCTGGCTGTCCGCCAAGGTGGGCATAGAGGACGGTCGAGGTGGACGGGATCTCGCCGCTGGTGACGAGGTCGATGAGGCCAGCCATGGACTTGCCTTCATAGACCGGGTCGATGATGACGCCTTCGAGACTTCCGGTGAGGCGAATTGCATCGATCGTGGACTGGACCGGGATCCCGTACACCTCCCCGGCCCAGCCGGCGAGCACGGTGATCTCGTCCTCGCGCAGGTCGCGGCCCAGGCCGATCAGCTCGGCTGTGTTGCGGGCGATGCGCGCGACCTGGTCGCGCGTCTCGATGAGCTTGGCGGACGCATCGATGCCGAGGACCCGCCGCGGTCGTTCCTGACCGGCGAACCCGGCGATCATGCCCGCCTGAGTTGACCCGGTGACTGAGCACACGACGATCGTGTCGAAGAAGACGTCGAGCTCACGTTCCTGTTCCTCCACCTCATAGGCCCAGCGGGCGAAGCCAAGTCCGCCGAGTCGGTGGTCGGAGGCGCCAGCCGGGATGCCGTACGGCGTGCCGCCCCGCTCGCGTACGTCTTCTAGGGCCTTGTTCCAGCTGTCCTTGAATCCGATGCCGAAGCCGGACGGGTCTAGCCGCACCTCAGCACCCATGATTCGGCTGAGCATGATGTTGCCGACTCGATCGTTGACGGCATCCGGCCAGTCGACCCAACGCTCCTGCACCAAGACGGCTTTCAGGCCAAGGTGCGCAGCGACTGCAGCGACTTGGCGGGTGTGGTTCGACTGGTAGCCGCCGATGGAGACCAAGGTGTCGGCCCCCTGCTCGAGTACATCGGGAACGATGTACTCGAGCTTGCGGGTCTTGTTGCCGCCGTAGGCCAACCCGCTGTTGCAGGCCTCGCGCTTGGCCCAGATCGTGGCTCCACCGAGGTGTTTGGTGAGTCGGGGCAGCGGGTGGATGGGGCTAGGACCGAACAGCAAGGGATGCCGGGCAAAGTCTTGCAGCGACACGATCAGGCTCCTCGCGCTTGAGTCTCCGGGCCAAGACGCCGACCGTAGCGCGCAGTTGACGAGGCTCAGGCGCGCTCGGCTGCACCCTTGAGGCGATGGAGGGTCTCCAGCATCGTGGCCTTGTTGTGTCCCGCACGGTCGCGCACCCCGGTGGCCAGCGGCGCGACGCTCCGCATGAGCGAACCACGCTCGTCCACGGTGGACTCGGTCACGAGCGTCCCGCCCGAGCCGTCTGGGGCGAAGCCGTAGGTCCAGAGGGCCACGGCCTTGCCGAAGGAGCTGGACCGCCAGCTCAGGGCGACGCCGGGCTCGGCGCTCACCACCGTGCAGATCGTCTGCCAGCGGCGAAAGCCGTTGCGGTTCGTGCCGCGAAAGCGTGCGCCGACGAGCGGCTCGGTGGCCCCGTCCAGCCAGGTGACGTCGGTCGTCTCCGTGCTCCACTCACCCATCCGCGCCAAGTCAGCGACGAGCCCGTAGACGGTCCCAGGGGGTGCGGCGATGGAGAGGGACACGGTCACGGGATCGGTTCGGCGGCTGAACGCCCGGCATTAGTCATCATCGCCCTCTTCTTCGCCGCGCCAGGCTTCGAGCCCTTCATGAGCGGCAAACGCGGCAATGACCAGCGCCGCGATCGGGTCGGCCCAGGACCAGCCGAGCATGGCGTTGAGTAGCAGCCCAGCGAGGAGGGCGCCGGAAAGCCAGGTACAGAGGAGGGTCTGCTTGCTGTCGGCCAGCACGGCAGCGGAGCCGAGCTGTCGGCCGACTCGTCGCTTGGCCCAGGCCAGGAAGGGCATCACGATGAGGCTGGCGATCGCGAGGGCGATGCCGACCGGGCTGGCCTCTGCATCCGACCCGGTGAGCAGGGCGCGTAAGGCATCGACGGTGATGTAGGCAGCGAGGGCGAAGAACGCCAACGCAATGAGTCGCAAGGCCTGGCGTTCGCGATCCTCCGGCACTGTGGTGCGGAATTGCCAAACAATCACCAAGGCCGACAGTGACTCCACCACGCTGTCGCCGCCGAAGGAGATCAGCGCAACGGAACCGGCAATGACACCGGCCGTGATGGCTATGACGGCTTCCAGGACGTTGTAGCCGAGCGTGAAGTACGCGAGGTGCCGCGCGTGTCCCTGCCAGTGCGTGCGCTCCTGAGCGCTCAGATCGGTCACACGGCCAATCCTCTCAGCCAAGGCTCTGGCCGAATCCTGCTGGCGCGCAGACGTTCGGGTGGTGCCCTCGGGCAGATTCGAACTGCCGGCACACGGTTTAGGAAACCGATGCTCTATCCCCTGAGCTACGAGGGCGGGGAGGGACAGGCTACGCGGACACCTGTCCGTACACGCTCGTCACCGTGAGCGAAGCGATGAGCCGACGCTCGCTGACCATCGCCGCTCGGTAGTCGTCCCAATCCGCATGCTCGCCGCTGAGCCGCCGGTAGTAGGCAACGAGGCGTTCGACGGTCTCGTCGGCAGGGTCTTCTGCCGCGGGGCTCAGGTCAACCATGCCGTCCAGGACGACGTACTGCCAGAAGCTCTCATCGGTGACGTGGAGGCAGGCCCGGGGGTCGGCCCGAAGGTTTCGGGTCTTGGCCCGGTCGTCGGTGAGTGACATGGTGACGACATCGTCGTCGATCACATAGAGCACGTTGGACACCTGTGGGCGACCGTCTCGTCGGATGGTCACGAGTGTCCCCTTGCTGCGCGCCGCAGCGAATCCCAAGCCATGAGTCATCTCCATGGTGATCGAGGTTAGTCCGCATCGGCCTGGTCGGACGGGCGGCTGGGATCCACCTCCGAGGCCTAGGCTCGCGATGAGGAGGCCGCCATGTATGTGCTCAATGCTTGGTACGTCACAGCCTGGTCCCACGAGGTCACCCGCACCCCTGTGCACCGGACCGTCTGCGAGGTCGCGCTGGTGCTCTACCGGCGGATGGACGGCACGGCGGTTGTGCTCGAGGACCGGTGTGCTCACCGCGGTTACCCACTGTCGGCCGGGCGAGTGGTGGAGGACTCCATCGAGTGCGGCTACCACGGCTTCACCTATGGCCCGGACGGTGGCTGCACCCGAGTCCCCGCCCAGTCCTTGATCCCGAAGCGAGCGCGAGTCCGGTCGTTTCCGGTGGTGGAGAGGGATGGTTGGATCTGGGTTTGGACCGGGGACGTCGATCAGCTCGACGAGAGCCTCGTGCCCGACACGCACTGGATGACCGATCCGGAGTGGGCCACCGTCACCCATTCAGTCCGCTTCGATTGTCGGGCTGACCTCATTCACGACAACCTCCTCGACCTGACTCACGAGTCGTTCATCCACCAGAGCACGGTGGGCGACGACTACATCTACGAACACGGGATCACCGTCGAGGTCGATGGAGATGTCGTCTCAGTGGACAGGCTGATGCCCGGTGTGGAGGCGCCGCCGCTCTATGCGACCACGATGGGAACCGATGGCCTTTATGACCGGTTCCACTGCACGGAGTTCCGGCCACCGGGCTACCTCCTCCTGCACTCTGGCATTGCCGGCGAGGGGCGCCCCCGTGAGGAGGGCTACCTCATCAAAGTTCTCAACGGGATCACCCCGATCAATTTCACGACTTCCTGGTACTACTACGCCTTCAGCCGGAACTTTGCCGTGGAGGACGCGGCGGCGACGGAGGAGCTTCGGATCGGCCTGGCCACGGTGCTGCAGGAGGACGCCGATGCGTTGGCGCTCCAGGAGATTGGTATGCAGGGGCGTCCCGACTCCCAGCGCGACGTACTCATCGCTCAGGATGCGGGCGTCGCGAAGGCTCGACGCATCATGGCTCGACTGCTCGCCGCCGAGCAGCCCTCGGCTCCGACGCCGGCCTCGCTCGACGCCGTCGCCACCCCGAGCTGACGCTGATGTGGATGCTGGTCCGGGACAACGCGATCCCGGCCGAACTGGATGGCTCCCGGACTTTGGCGGCTTGCCCGGACTCCGACGACCGCGGCGAGGCTTGGCTGTGGTCGGTGCGCCGAGTGCCGGAGTCGGACATCGGCTGGCGGGTTCAGGTCGACGTGGATCCCTCGCAGGTGGCGGTGTCGCACGAGATTCACGATTCGGGTGAGCCGGTCGAGCTGGTTCGAGCCCCGGGCGAACAGCTCGTGGTGGTGGCCCTGGTCGGCTCTCACGTCGTGGCCGACCCGTTCGGTCCGTGGGCCAGGAGGCTGCTTCCCGGCGACGTCTTCGTCGTCGAGGGAGAGGCGCAGGAGTCACTGCGCGTCGATCCGGCGTCCGGCGGGAGCCGAGTGTCGGTGATTCACTTGACGCCGGTTGGCGACCGGCCGCTTCGTTGGGTCCCTTGAGGACAACTGGGCTGACAGTATCGACCCGGGCTGAAAGCATCGACGCCATGACCGAACTCGAGAGACTGGCAGAACGCGTCGCCCCGCCGTACTCCGCTGACGAGCCGACGATGCTTGGCAGCTGGCTCGACTTTCACCGAGCAACGCTGGCCTGGAAGTGCACGGGGCTCAGTGATAGCCAGCTGCGCCAACGCGCTGTGCCACCGTCGTCGATGTCGCTGCTTGGTTTGATCCGGCACATGGCGGAGGTGGAGCGGTACTGGTTCCAGCGAGTACTGCTCGGGTCGGGCGTCGAGGCGCTCTACTGGAACGACGCCAACCCAGACGGGGACTTCGATGACGTCGACGAAGCCGACACGGCCGTCGACGTGCGGCTCTACGACGAAGCCTGCCAGGCCGCGCGCGCCGCGACCTCGGCTGCCGAGTCCCTTGACGTCATCGCGGTCGGAGCTCGGGCTGGCGATCTCGTCTCACTGCGCTGGATCATGGTCCACATGATTGAGGAGTACGCCCGACACAACGGGCATGCGGACCTGCTCCGCGAGCGGATCGACGGCTCAACAGGTGACTAGCAGGGACTCCGGCAAGAACATGCGGGCGCTGACCCAGATCGAGATGGCAGCCTAGGATCGCCAGATGTGACCAGCGAACCTGAGGAAAGTCGACTCCGTGCTCTCCTCGACGCCGTTGTCGCCGTCACCGCGGACCTCGACCTTTCCGCGGTCCTCGACAAGATCGTCTCGACCGCCTGTGAGTTGGTGAGCGCCCGATATGGCGCGCTCGGTGTCCTCGCTCGTAGGTCGGGTGTGGTCGCCGAGTTCGTGACGTACGGCGTGACCGAGGCCGAGCGATCAGCGATCGGCGCCTTCCCGACTGGACATGGAGTGCTCGGTGTTCTCATCGACGAGCCCCGCCCCCTCCGGCTCGAGGAGATCTCCAGCCATCCAATGTCCGTGGGTTTTCCGCCTCACCACCCGCCGATGCACTCCTTTCTCGGCGTACCGATCCGGGTGCAGGGCACCGTATTCGGGAATCTCTACCTCGCGGAGAAGGCCGGCGGTGCCAACTTCACAGCAGCCGATGAGGAGGTTGTCGTCGCGCTGGCTGCTGCCGCTGGCATTGCCATCGAGAAGGCCGAGCTCTATGAGGCGAGCGGACGTCGCGCGCGTTGGCTGGCCGGAGCGGCCGAAATCACCAATGCGCTGCTCTCGGAGACCCCTCGCCCCGAGGCCCTCCGGTTGCTGGCCGTCCGTGCGCGCGAGGTTGCTGATGCCGACCTGGCCGCGATCATGCTGGCGGGCGAGGAGGGCATGGTGGTTGAGGTTGTCGACGGCGCCTCCGGCTCGCTCGTCGAGGGTGACGAAGTGCCGCTGTCTGGTCTTTTGGCCGAGGTCGTTGCCGGCCGGGACGCGATCCTCGTCTCGGACGGCGATTGGGGGGCGGACCTCGGTCTCGCCGAGACCGTTCTCGCGCCTATGCAGTCGGCGGCTGGAGTGGTCGGTGTCTTGGTTCTCGGGCGCCTTCGGGGGGCGGAGAAGTTCGGCGACTACCAGGAGGTCGTGATGGCGGCCGGCTTCGCCGAGCAGGCTGCGCTGGCGCTGGAGTTGGCGAGGGCACAGAGCGACCGGGCCCGGCTCGCCGTCTACGAGGACCGCGACCGGATCGCCCGCGACCTGCACGACGTCGTGGTCCAGCGGCTGTTCGCGGTAGGGCTGTCGCTGCGCACCATGAGCCGTAGAACGCTCCCGGAAGAAGAGCAATTGCGGCGGATCGACCAGGCCGTGGACGACCTTGACGCCACGGTCAAGGAGTTGCGGCGCTCGATCTTCCAGCTTCACAAACGTCCGGGAGAAGGTGACCTGAAGGCGGACCTTGAGGGCGTGGTCGCTGCGGCTCGCTCTCCTCTGGGCTTCATGCCTGAGTTCCGGGTCGAGGGTGAGGTGGCGTCCGTACCTGACCCGGTGGTCCCGCACCTGCTCGCCGTTCTCCGCGAGGCGTTGTCCAACACTGCGCGCCACGCCGACGCCTCGGAGGTGGACGTACGGCTGGTCATCGGCGACGACGTGGTGCTCACCGTGGTGGACGACGGTCGAGGGCTGGACGGTGCGGGGCGGCGCGGGGGGCTCGACAACATGAGCCGGCGCGCCGAGGTGTTGGACGGGCACTGCGTCGTCGAGGCGGGGGTGCATGGGCGTGGCACGTCGGTCACGTGGCGAGTGCCGAGCACGTCGGGAGGGACTTAACCGGGCCGTCACTGGCCGACGGACACGCGACGTCCGCTCACAAAGGTGGGCGTGATCCGGACGAAGCGATTGCGGCCGTCCCCCGCCCAGGGTGCGAGCGCCAACTCCACAGCCCTGAGCGTTTCACTCGCGCGGGTCACCTCACTTGCGACGCCGACGACGACGACGCTCCATCCGCTGCGGGTGCTCGGGTCGGCATCGTCGACCTCGAAGGCAACCACTGCATCCTGCGTCCCATCTGCCAGGCGGGTGCCGGCGGCGGTCCGGAAAACGATCGTCTCGCCGTCGACTGCGTAGTTCACCGGAGTGATCGCGGGCAGGGCGCGGTCGGTGTAGGCGACCCGTCCCAGGGTGCGGCGGCGGAGCAAGGCCATGCATTCGATCCGGGACAACTCGTGGAGTGGTTCGTCTTGGTCCTCTCGCACGGCAGGCATGAACAGAGCGTCGCCGCTGCAAGTCGTCGTGGTTAGGGCCTAAGGACCCGGGCGCGACCGGCCGGAGGTCCGCGGTCGCACGTGGGGCAGCATCAGCTGCCCTCGAGCCGGGTCGTGAAGATCGCGGCCTGGGTACGCCGCTCCATGCCGAGTTTGCTGAGCAGGCTGGACACGTAGTTCTTCACGGTCTTCTCGGCCAAGAACATCTGCTCGGCGATCTGCCGGTTGGTGAGGCCCTCGCCGATGAGGGCGAGCACCCGCCGCTCCTGGTCGGACAGCGTCGCGAGTCGCTTGTCCTCCGGCTTGCCGTTTCGAAGCCGATCGAGCACCTGTCGCGTGACTGCGGGGTCGAGCAGCGACTGTCCCGCATGAACGCGACGGATCGCGTCGACTAGGTCGTCTCCGTGGATGTCCTTGAGGACGTATCCCGCAGCCCCGGCCATGATCGCGGCGAAGAGGGCGTCGTCGTCATCGAAGGACGTGAGGATCAGGGCCTGGATCTCTGGGTGGGTGCTGCGAATCTCTCGGCACACATCGATCCCGGACCCGTCCGGCAACCGGGCGTCGAGCACGGCGACGTCGGGTCTCAAGGCGGGGATCCGCGCCAGTGCCGCGGCGGCGGTCTCCGCCTCTCCAACCACTGTGAGGTCGTTCTCGGACTCGAGCAGTTCACGCAGGCCCCGCCGGACGACCTCGTGGTCGTCAAGGAGGAACACTCGGATCAGTTCGGTTCCGTGCTCAGTCTCGGTCACGACAGGCTCCATCACGACAATCATCCTCGCGCATTCGAGCGTGCGCGGGGCGGGTCCTTAGTCCCGGGCCGTACGGCCTTCCGGCGGTGGCGACATACGCCCGTCGCGTGAGTCCCTGAGACAGACCCCCCAAGGAGGTTGCGATGAGCAGCGTCTTGACTGATGTTGAGTTGACTACCGTCATAGCGGCGGCCGTGCGTGCGCCCTCGGTGCTGAACACCCAGCCGTGGCGTTTTCACGCTCACGACAACGTGATCGACGTCCTGGCCGACCAAGAGCGGGGACTCAGTCATCTCGACCCTCAGGGGCGTGAGCTCCTGATGTCGTGCGGTGCCGCCGTGCTCAACCTGCGGTTGACGCTCGCGGCTCTGCGGCATGCATCAACGACCCGAGTCATGCCCGACCCCAGCGCCCCGTCGTGGGTCGCGGAGGTGCGAGTCGGTGGTCGGCACGACCCGACCACGAACGAAATGCGACTGCACGCTGCGATTCCCGAGCGCCGCACCAGCCGGGAACCGTTCTCCGACGTTCGGGTCACCGACTCGGTCGTGGCTGAGCTCCAAGCGGCCGCAGTGGCCGAGGGAGCCAGGCTCGAGCTGCCGCCGGAGTGGCACCAAGCGTCACTCGCCGGGCTGGTCCATGATGCCGATCGACGCCAGCGTGCCGAGCCGGCGCTGGCCGGCGATATCCAAGGCTGGACAGGTGAGGGTGCTCCCTCGGGGGCGGGCATCCCGGTTGCCAACCTGGGGCCAGCTCCCGCTGACCCGTCCTCCCTTGTGCGCGACTTCGCCCTTCGCGAGCATGTCCCGGGCCGCCCGTCGGCTGAGTTCCCAAGTGACGGCCTGATGCTGGTCCTGCTCACCGACGGCGACGGCGCCGCCGACCGCGTGCGGGCCGGGCAAGCACTCGAGCGGGTCTGGCTGGAGGCGACAGCGTCGCAGGTGTCGGTGTCGCTGCTCACCCAGCCGGTCGAGATTCCGGAGCTCCGGCCGTGGTTGCGCGACCCGGGCTCAGCCTGGGGTTCCCCGCAGGCGCTGCTCAGGGTTGGGTTCGGTGCCCAACCGCCGGAATCTCCAAGGCGACCGGTGTCCGAGGTCCTCGAGGTCACCTGAGCGCCAAGTCGGTTCCACCGAGCGACCCGGATGGCTCTGTGTCAGCATCGAGGAATGTCTGAGATGGTCCGGTTGGTCGGGGTCTACCACGCCGATGGTGGCCTACGAGGAGAGCTGGCCTACCTGCGTGGCGCCTTGCTGGGCGGTGTCCATTGCTCGTTGTGCGAGGTCACCCACCGGGGTCTGCGGCGGCGAAGAACCTGGGACGTGATGTGTGCGGGGCTCGGTGTCCCCTTCGATCTGCTGCACCTCAACGAGCGTTCGGCCGCGTTGCTCGCGGCGACAGGCGATCGAACGCCGATCGTCGTTGCCGAGCTTCGGACGGGTACCTATGTCGACGTGCTCGACGGGGTGGCGCTGGATGCGGTTGCGGGCGACGTACCGGCCTTTGCGAACGCGCTCAGTGCTGCATTGATGCGCCAGGGGCTCACCGCCGCAGTCTGAGGGGGTCCAGCGCAGGTCCGGACCCTGGCGATGTGCGACCGTAGACGGATGGGTCATCTGGTCGACAGCAGGCGTGTGCTCCAGGTGCGCGCTGGCGGGGCACGGGAGCGGCCGGACCAGGTCGCGGTTGAGGCGCCCCTAACCCTCCGCATCGGGGGGGAGACGGTCGCCACCACCATGCGTACGCCCGGGCACGACCTGGATCTCGCGCTCGGTTGGCTGGTGGCGGAGGGCGTGGCGCGCCGGCCCGAGGATGTGATCGAGGCGGTCGCCTGCGATGAGGACACGGTTGACGTCCGGCTGGCTGCGGGCGTTGTCCCCCCGGCGGCTCGAATCGGGGCAACCTCTAGCGCATGCGGGATCTGCGGGTCGGACTCGATCGCGGAGGTGCTGGCTCGCCGCGGACCTCCGCCCGGTCCGGCAGTTCCACTGATCAGCCGCGAGGTGCTGTCGGGGCTGCCGGGGCTGCTGCTGGCGGCTCAGCGTGCCTTCGAACGTTCGGGCGGGCTGCATGCTGCCGGGCTGTTCACCCCCGAGGGTGAGCCGGTCTGCGTCCGGGAGGACGTCGGGCGGCACAACGCTGTCGACAAGGTCGTTGGTTGGGCGCTGCGCGAGGGTCGCCTCCCGGCGCAGACGTACGTCTTGCAAGTCAGCGGACGCGCATCCTTCGAGCTCACTCAGAAGGCCGCGATGGCAGGGATCCCCGTACTCTCTGCAGTGTCGGCGCCGTCCACCCTCGCCGTCGACCTCGCGCGCGAGGCCGGGCTGACGCTCGTGGGCTTCGTCCGCGGAGACTCTTTCAACGTCTACGCCGAGCCGGAACGAATCGTCCTCACTGTCGGCTAGTCGGCCTGGGTTAAGGCCGATTTGGTTCCGGACGTGTCCGACCTCACAGCCTAATGGGCGAACGGATCGGGCATCTGTGACGTCGATACAGAGGACAGAAGTACAGAACGCACGTGAGTACGGGGACTAAGAAGAGGAGGTGTGCGCCAATGACCGCGCTACGCGGATACGGGATGTCGACCCGGAGCTTTGAGACCGACAAGAACGTCGTGGGCGTTGCCACCCACCCGGAGATCTATCACTGCCCGGCCGGGCACGTGTTGACCCTGAATTTCGCGGCGATCGCCGATGAGGTTCCGGACACCTGGGACTGCCCCAAGTGCGGGCGTACGTCGCACCGCGACGAGACCGCCGCGCGCCGCGCATCGATCACCGAGGGTGACCTCAGCGTCCCCACGATGTCCCCGCGCACGATGGTCGCAAGCAAGACCCCCTGGGACATGCTGCTGGAGCGCCGCACGATGGCCGAGCTCGAGGAACTGCTGTCTGAGCGCCTCGCGCACTTCCGCACCAAC
>JANPBY010000034.1:0-2182 GCA_031430645.1 Actinomycetes bacterium | reverse complement strand
AAAGGTCGCGTTCGAGAATGGGCGACCTTCCGGCAAGCCGGAGACCATCTGCGATCTCGCGCAGGGAACACAGTTCTCACTGGGTTGGGCGTCGGACCGCGAAGTTGTCTTTTCTTCGCAGTCTGAGCAGACAATCTACGCCGTTGCGGCTTCCGGCGGCGAGCCACGGGTTGTCCTGCGCAAAGAACGCCCCGAGGGCCTCGAGGGTTGGGATAGCCTTGTCCCGCTGGTCGCGGGGCGGTCCCTTCTCGCCACGCACTATTCGATCGCGGGCGAGAAGATCAAGATCAATACCGAAGTCATTGACCTCGCTTCGGGAAAGCGGACGCCAGTGCTCCCCGACGCAGGCTTCGCCCAACTCGTGACCGACGCCGTTCGAGGGGGATATCTGCTCGTAGCCGTGAGAGCCGACCAGGCTAGCCTGGTTGCGGTGCGGTTTGATCCGAGCACACTGCGCACGCTCGGCGACCCCGTGACGGTGTGGAGCGGCAATTCCGTCAACCAGTTCGTCCTCTCGCCGAGCGGAACGCTTGCGTTGTCGACGCGTCCATCGGATTCTTCGGATCGACGCTTGGCGTGGCTCGACGAGAAGGGTCAGCCGCAGCCCATCCCGGGACCGACGCGAGCCTTCTCGGAGATCGTGGTCTCGCCGGACGGCGGTCGTGTGCTGGCCAACGTGGACGTGAACAGCCCGGGTGAACTGAGTTCTGAACTGTGGGTGCAGGACTTGACTCGCCGAACGTCAACACGAATCCCGATCGCGGGAGCCGCCATAGGCCTGATGTGGAGCCCCAGCGGCGGCCGGATCGTGCATGGCTCTTTCGTAAAGGAAGAGTTTTCGATCATGGAGCGACCGGCGAGCGGATCGGGCGAGGCGGTCAAAATGTATGCGACGCCGCTCGCTCAGCAATCGTTTGTGGTGCCCGCGGCGTGGTCACCCGATGGAAAGATCTTGGCGATCGTCCAGCAAGACATGAAGACCAACACGAGTGATGTGCTGATGCTGGAGCAGGAGGCGGGAGGCGGGGCGACGTGGAAGGCCACGCCCTACCTGAACGCACCAGCCGACGAGCACGCCCTGCGATTCTCGCCCGATGGCAAGTGGGTCGTGTTCTGCTCGGTCGAGTCCGGGCGGCACGAGTTGTACGTGCAGCGGTTCACGGGCACCGGGTCGGGAGCAGAGGACACCAGGGCCGGACGCATGCAGATCTCGACCAACGGACACGACGGCGCCGCCTGGTGGAGCCCCGACGGCAATGAACTTCGCTTCGTCGACGCCGAGAAGCAGGTCGTGAGTGTTGACGTGAAGACCGAGCCAACGTTCTCCGTGTCGATCCCCAAGGTGCTCTACAGCATCAAAGACCTCAAGACCAGATACACCTCGTGGGGACCCGACGGGCGCTTGATGGTCATCCTGCAGGGCGAGAGCGAGCAGGCGAGCCGGATCGACCTGGTCGTGAACTTCCTGGAAGAACTCCGGGCCAAGATGCCGCCCGCGAAGTGAGACCCCAATCCAGCAGGGGAGGGTGTCAGCCCGACCCTCGCTCCATGAGCGTCGTCCTCTTCCATTCGCCCTTTTTCTTGGCCGCGGCCAGCGCCGCCGGCGCATCCGGGTGGTCCACCGACAGATACATCAACTTGGTCTGACCGATCCGAATGGTGTCCCCATCGTTCAGCACCGTGTCCAGCACGATCTGCTTGTCGTTCACAAACACCCCGTGGGCGCTGCGGTAGTCGCCCGCGACGTGCCTTCCCAGCGTGCTGTCCAGCCTCACCTGCAGGTGCTTGCGCGACACAAGCGGATCCAGCACCTGAAAGGTGCAGGTGTCGTCACGCCCCACCGATACCAGCGGCAGCGTGAGCGGGAAATGGGCGCCCTGACCCAGACCCTCGATAATCACCAATGATGCCATGTTGTGAGCCTCCCACGAGCAGTTTATCAAAGTGAAATCTTGTGAATGGGAGTGACATCGCGCCACGATCAGCCTGTCACCCCCCACTCATCCCCACCGCCAACTCAATCGCCGCCTTCATACTCCCCGCTTCCGCCTTGTTCATCCCCGCAATATCAAAGGCCGTCCCATGATCCGGGCTTGTCCGCACAAGGGGGGGGGGCAGCCCCACCGTCACATTCACCGCGCGATCACGATCCAAAAGCTTCACCGGGATCAACCCCTGGTCG
>JANPBY010000033.1:0-14290 GCA_031430645.1 Actinomycetes bacterium | reverse complement strand
GGCTCGTGGTCGACCACGATGCTCTCCGCCAGCTCGGCCTCCAGATCCTCCGCCTGCTGGAGCTCGGCGATCCCATCCACTACAGCGATCCGGGCCCGGGCGGACCGAACACCCTGGGAAATGCTGTGCCACATGTGGTCGGGGCCAAGTCGTTCTTCGAACCCTGAACGACGCAGGACCCCGCGGACGAAGTGAAACACCCGAACCAGATGGAGGTCGACGTCGCGGGCCTGCAGGTCGTCGAGGAGCCCGCCGAGCATGTCTGCGCTGCTCGTGTCGAGCTGATTGGTCGACTCGAGGTCGAGGATCAGCGCACGCGTTCCGGGAATCTCATCGACGGTCGCGAGGATCCGGTCGCGGATGTCTGCCGCGTTGACCCAGAAGATCGGCGCGTCCAACCGAAGCACCAGGATTCCGTCGATCGTCTCGCGTTCGGGGTGGCGGGACACGCTCCCCCAGGCAGCCTTCTCACCCTCGACCTTGCCCATGACGTCGGCGTCGACCTTGCTGGACCGATAGATCAACCCGAGCACCGACTGGGCCACCGCCACGAGGAGCCCGTACAACGTGCCGAAGACCAGCACGCCCCCCATCGCCACCATGGCACCGACGAAGTCGTTGCGCCGTACCCGTCTGTAGCGGCGCATGGCTTCGATGTCCATCAGTCCCCACACCGCGTGGACCACGATTGCGGATAGGACTGCCCGGGGCAGTGGAGAGATCGACCCGATCACCGTGACGAGCGCGACCATCACGATCAGAGCCGTGGCGAGCCCGACGACCTGCGAGCGACCGCCGGCGCGCGACGCTGCTGCGGTTTTCGAGAGACTGCCGGCAACTCCGACACCCCCGGAGAGTCCAGCACCGAGGTTTGCGGCTCCGGCCGCGAGTAACTCCCGGTTCGCATCGACGCGATAGCCGCCGCTCTGAGCGAACAGCCTGGCTGCCGACAGGCCTTCCGCGAGCCCGACCAGGGCCAGTGCTGCCCCCCCAAAGATCACGCTTGGCAAGAGATCCACGGGGATTCCGGGCAGTCCGAGCAAGGGAAGGCCATCTGGGACAGATCCGACTGTTCTGACGCCCTCCGCGGCCAGGTCGAGCGCCTGTGAGATCACCGTTCCCGCAACGAGGACGAGCAGGCCCCACGGCACCCTGGGCGCCACTCTCGATCCTCCGAAGAGCACGAGCAACGAGACCGCTGAGACAACGACAGTTTGCGGCTGGACGTCCCCCAGCTCGCCCGCGATGTGGAAGATCCGGTGAAAGACGTCTCCGGTGACCGGGGGGAGGCCTAGGAGATTGGGTAGCTCGCCCACGATGATCACCACGGTCAGCCCAAACACGAACCCCGTCACGATCGGCTTGGACAGGAATTCAGCCACCCACCCGAGGCCAAGCAGGCCGGCGGCGATCAGCCACAGTCCTGCGGCGATCGCCAGTCCGGCGGTCAGGCTGATCGCGAGTGCGGGGTTGCCCGCGGCCTGGTTGGCGACGATCGAGCCGGAGAGCACCGAGACCGTCGATACCGGACCGACGATGAGCTGACGCGACGTGCCCATGCAGGCGTAGGCGATCAGCGCCAGCGGGATCGCGTAAAGGCCGATCTGCACGGGCACTCCGGCGATCCCGGCGTAGCCGAGCGCCTGCGGGACGATCAGCGCGGCCACGACCAAGCCGGCCAGCAGGTCCCTGCGCAGACCTGCCCGCTCGTAGTGCGGGAGCCAGGTCAGGATCGGCAGCCCGGCCCGCACGTGCTGTCGTACCTGACGACTGCCATCCACTGAGCGTTCACCTTCTGTTCGTCTCAGCTCGGGGGTCGAACGCTAGTCCCACCTGGGCTGCACAGCGGTCGCCTCACTACGCTCCCAGGGATGACCGCGACACTTGACAGCGGTGACGTGCTGGGCGAGCGCGGTTGGTTCGCAGCCCTCGGCCGTCTGGTCGTACGCCGTCGGCGGCTTGTCCTCGTCCTGTTCGCGCTCGGTGTCGTGGTGGCAGCGGTCTTCGGGTCCCAGTTGTTCGGTGCCTTGAAGACCGCCGGCTACGACGACCCCACAAGCGAGTCAGCAGCCGCAAACACTGCGCTCATCGAGCAGTTCGGCGTCGTGACCCCCGTGATTGCGCTGGCCGTCGAGGTCGCGGCTGGGATCGATGACCCGGCGGGAAGCGCTGCCGCAGTCGAGCTGGTCCAGCAGCTGGAGGCCGAACCGGGGGTCTCGTCTGTCGTGTCGTACTGGACCTCGGGCCGCCCGGACCCGCTGAGGGGCAGCGACGGCCTTACCGGCCAGGTGCTGGTCTATACGGCTGGCACAACCGAGGCCGAGCAGGCCGAGTTGGCTCAGGACATCGTGGCGACGTACGGCGGCACAAACGGTGGACTCGTTGTCTATGTCGGCGGGTTCGCCACGGTGAGCGCTGCGATCACCGAGTCCATCACCACCGACCTGGCGCGCGCGGAGTCCATCGCGATCCCCCTCACGCTCGTGCTGCTGCTCGTCGTCTTCGGCGGGGCGGTTGCCAGTGGGCTCCCGTTCCTAGTCGCCGCCGGTGCGATCCTCGGCAGCTTCTTCGTCATGTGGCTCATCACCTTGACCACCGATGTTTCGGTCTTCTCCCTCAACCTGATCACCGGACTCGCGCTCGGCTTGGGCATCGACTATGCCCTTCTTGTCGTCAACCGGTTCCGGGAAGAGCTTGCTGCCGGCTACCAGAGCGAGGTCGCAGTGGTGCGCACCGTGGCCAGCGCCGGTCGAACGGTCGCGGTCTCGGGGATCACCGTGGCGATCGTTCTTGCGGGGCTGTTGTTCTTCCCGCAGTACTTTCTTCGGTCCTTCGGCTATGCGGGCATCGCCGTGGCCCTGCTCGCCGTCCTGACCACGATCACCGCGCTCCCGGCACTGCTCGCCGTCCTTGGCCCGAAGGTCGACCGGCTCAAGGTCCGCCGCGGCAACCTCGCCCCCCGCGACGAAGGTGTCTGGTCACACGTCGCGCACTTCGTCATGCGACGTCCCTGGCCGGTTCTGCTCGGGGTGACCGGCCTGCTCCTGGTGCTCGCGGCTCCAGCGTTGTCTGTGGCGTTCAACCAGGTCGACGCGCGTGTGCTGCCCGCAGACAACCCCGCCGTCATCGCGTCAGTGGTGCTTGCGGAGCGATTTCCTGGGCAGGAGGCATCACCGATCGAGATCGTCCTCCCGGGCCTCGCGGACAACCCTGAAGCCATCACCGCCTATGCGACCGAGATCTCCGAGTTGCCAGGAGTCACGCGCGTGACGACTCCCACCGCCGTGGTCGCAGGCGGTGAGGTTGTCGGACCGAACCCACAGCCGCAGTCCTACGTCGAGGGCGACGATGCGCGGGTCAGCGTGATCAGCGACATACCCCCCATCACGCGCGAGGCTTCCGCGCTCGTGTCCGACATACGTGCCGTGCCGGCACCGACTCCCGACCGGCTCGTCGGGGGCGCCGCGGCGCAGTTCACCGACTCCCAGGCGGCAACGGGCAGCCATGGAATCTGGGCTCTGGCTTGGGTCATCATCGCCACTCTCATCGTGCTGTTCCTCTACACGGGGAGCGTTCTGCTACCCATCAAGGCTGTGGCCCTCAACGTCCTGAGCCTCGGTGCGACCCTCGGCGTGATCGTGTGGGTATTCCAGGACGGGAACCTGATGTGGCTGGTCGGTGACTTCACCCTGACCGGAGGCATCGACACGTCCATCGTCGTGCTCATCGCCGTGGTCGCGTTCGCGCTCTCCATGGACTACGAGATCTTCTTGCTGTCACGGATCAAAGAGGAGCACGACGCAGGCCGCGACACCACCGACGCCGTTGCCCTCGGACTACAACGATCGGGGCGCATCATCACAGCCGCCGCCCTCCTGCTGGCCATCGTCTTCGCCTCGTTCATCACCAGCGGGGTCACGAGCATCAAACAACTCGGGCTCGGAGTGGCGTTCGCGATCCTGCTCGACGCAACCATCGTTCGCGGGCTGCTGGTTCCTGCGCTCATGCGGGTCGCGGGATCCTGGAACTGGTGGGCACCGCGACCACTCGTCGCGCTGCACCAGAGGATCGGCCTCAGCGAGCGCTGACCTCGCGAGCGCCAACGTGGGCACCGCACGTCGCACAGGCCACGATAAGTGCGGCCGTCACCGGGAGCACGAAAACACCGATCGTGAGCATCGCCAAGAGATTGAACAACGCGAGCAGTCCAGTGAAGGTCCAGGCGACAATCAAGACACCGCTCCGCGACCGAAACCACAAAGCCACACCGACGATCACGGTGATGAGCAAGGGAATCGCGAGCACCGCGATGACACCGGATCCCTGCTCGGAAACCAGGCTCACCGAGCCTGCAATCAAAAGGGCCATGCCGGAGACCAGCGCGAACAGCAGGGCGACCAACGAGACGCCAGTGAGCCTCACTCGCTGACACCAGCCCTGGCTCTGACGAAGGGCAGCACGTTGCTCCAGAACAGTTCTGTTGCGTCCTGGTCGTACTCGGCGGGCAGGCTTGGGTCAGTGAACAGGTGCCCGGAACCTGGGTAGTCGAAGACCTCGACGGTCCCCCCTCCGGACTCGATGTCGCGAACCGTCGCGTCGAGCTCCACCTGCTCGCGCCACGGATCGCCGACGCTGGCGTGGGTCTGGGCCGGCACTCCTGCCGGCCAGCGGGCACCCTCGCCGAGCCACGATGCCGGGATGGCGCCGGCAATCATGACGACCCCGGAGACCGGGCGCTGGGTCGCCACGTACGTCGCCATGACGCAGCCGAGGGAGAACCCGGCTGATACGAAGCCGTCCGGTAGGTCGGCCACGCTTTCGAGGGCTCGCTCATTGAGCACGTCGTGCCCGAGCTCCTCCTCGGCGTAGGCCATCGCGGGCGGATAGTCGTCGAAGGCACGGCCGTCGTAGAGGTCGGGCACGAGCACAACATGCCCGTCTTGTCGCAGCCGATTGGCGGCCTCCAGAACGCCTTGGCGCACCCCGAGGACCGAGTGAAAGAGCGCAACCATCGTCATGTGACGACCTTGCCACGGCCAGGGATGGCGCCGCCAGGACCTTCCATTCACCCGTTCGACGCCTTGCAAAGTGCTCACTGTGGGTGTCTGCTTAGTAACGGTCAGTGCCCACGCCCGGCTCCGGCCGTCGGAGCGCGGGGTCTGGCAGGCCGCGTGAGGGATCTACATGGTCATGCCCATCGCCGGAGGAATTGGACTCGCCACGCGTCGCGACGGTGGCCCTGACACCGTCGCCCTCGCGGAGACGTACTTTGACGGGTTGATCCGAAGCTCGGCCGAGCAGGCGTGGACGGACTACCGCCCGCGTTTGCACGAGTACTTGCTCGCTCAGCTGGGGTCCGGCGACCGGATCGCTCCCGGGGTAACGCTCTATGACCTCCATCTCATCATCCCCACCGACATCGACTTGTCGGTGGAACGCGAGGACAGCGGCGACCTGATCGTGCATGTAACGACAAGCGGCTGTTACCTCGAGGCGACGTCGACGACCCCAACCGACCTTGGTTCCTACGCCGATCCCCGCTTCTCCGTGGCCTTCGGCCTCGACTTGACGTACCACATCGAACTGCCGCCCATCAACGGGCCACTTCACGCGACCGGGTTCCAGAGCGTCCACGTGTTGGCGCCCACACTGGACTCACATAACTTCGCTGGGGACATCTCGTTCCTCATCAACACGTTCATCGACTTCTTCGGCGGCGTCAACTACGTGCGGATGCTCGAGCGGTTCGTCGAGGCGACCGACTTCGCGTCGTATGTCGACTCGGCACTCGCCCCGCTCAACGCCGAGCTGACCCGGCTGGCGAGCGCCGGCTATTGGTTCCTCGAAGCAGTGGTCGACCGCCTGGACGGACACGGGAGCGACGGCGGGCTGCACGGTCTGAGCATCCCCGGCGCGCGGCCCGGACAGCTTGACCTGCTCCTCACGGCCGTTGGGTTCGATCTGTCCGGAGCGATGGAGGGCGAGATCTCCTGGCCCAAGACCCTCGGCGCCCCCGTGACCCGCCGCGAGGCCGCGCTTTCGCATCCTTTGGCCCGGGGCGCGACCTCGCTCCAGCTCGCGGCGATCTCAGCGGCGTTGGTCAGCGAACGAACCCGCACGTGGACCATGGTGACCGAGCCCACGAGCGACTTCGCCCTGACCCGGCCACCATCGAACGAGCTGGGGACGATCATCGCGCTGCCCGACTCGTTGGCCGCTGGACTGCCAGCCGCTCCCGCCCCGGTGGCGGCCCCCGCAACCGCGGCTGCCGAAGCCGCGGTCTCACTCGCCCTGGAGGCGATGCCCGAGCCTGAACGGCTCAGCGCCGGCCGCGAGCTCCGGTCCGGCAACGCCGAACGGTTTGTCTCAATGGTCGGCGGGTATGCGCGCTTCGGCGAGCTCCAGGCCGAGTTCCGGCACGGCCGGAACGATTTCCGGGTGCCGGTGTCGGTGACGGTGCCAGGTGGGGCAGGCCTGTTTCCCGACGAACACTCAGTGGGCTCTGTGGCCAGCCTGTGGGCCGAAGACGACGAAACGACGTACCGTCGCCGCTTCCTCGTCGTCGACCTTCCCTTGAGCGCCTCGCTGACCGTGCGGTGCGAGCTTTCCCCCGACTATGTCTGGGCAGGGCCCGTTGACGGGGTTTCATGTGACCCCGCTGGTTGGGAAGGCTCGGTGACCGTGTCCAAAGCGCCACCGGCAATGGCCTTTGCAGAGGCGCTCGGCGACCAGGTCGAGGTACGGCTACCCGACCACTCGCGGGTCTTCAGCCGTGCGAGCTCGCTGGAGGAGCGCGGCATCATCATCGTCGGTGGCCGTCCGCGCATCATCGACGAGGTCTCGCTGAACCCGCAGCCGTTGCCACCACAGGAGATTCGTGGTTTCGACCTTCTTCACGGCGGCGCCTCAGCTCTGGTTTCCAGGGTGGAGCGGATCCAGACGGTCGGCACAACCGTTCAGCTCGCCGCACACGAGGACCGTCGTTGGGGTACGTCGGTCGCCGAGTTGGGCGAGGCCTCGGCCGACTCCATCGCCGTCATCACCGCGATGAAGCGCACAAACCCAACGGGACGAGGGACCGTGCGTGGGATCGACTTCCGGGTCGAGGCGTATGTCCCGGACGTGATCCGCTAGCGCTCAGGCCTTCGACCCGAGGTGTCCCTCGAGTCGGAGGTAGCTGATGGTCATCCCGGACGTCATGCCGGTGGCAAGGGCGAGGTTGCGGGCCTCTTCGGAGACGAACTCGATCGTGTAGGTCAGAGTCGTTCGCCCACCCTCCTCGATGAGGTCAACAGTGTTCGTGGTTGAGGGCCACTCCGGACCCCACGACTCCGAGGTGACCAGGCGCGCCGGCGGGTCCACCGTGAGGTATGTCCCGGTCATCTCCATCTCTGAGCCGTCGTCCTTGATCCACACGAATCGCCACGTCCCGCCCTCGCGCAGATCGATCTCGCAGGTAGGCATGGTCCAGCCGTCCGGTCCGGTCATCCAATGCCGAACGTGTAGCGGATCGGTGTGTGCTGCGAACACAAGCTCGCGCGACGCATCGAAGGTGCGGGTGGCCACGATCTGAGTGGACGTCGGCGTGGAGAAGGTCGTCGTATGCGCGTCGGTAGTCATGTGTGGCTCCTCTGAAACAGCTGCAGCAACTCAGGAAAGGGTGGTCAGGTGGCCCGCGAGCCGCTCGTAGCTCGTGCTCATGCCATCGGTCATACCGGTGGCCAGCACGATGTCGCGGATCTCTTCCGAGGCGTAGCGCATCGTGACGGTCAGCGTCGTCTGGCTTCCCTCATCGCTGAACTCCAGGATATTGACGGACTCGGGATAGTCCTCGAACGTCTCAGTGAACTCAACCCGTGAAGGTGCTTCGACGTCGAGGTAGACGCCTCTCATCTCGAAAGCAGAGCCGTCAGCATCGTTCCTCCAGCCGTACCGCCAGGCCCCTCCGACCCGCAGGTCCACCTCGCAGATCGGCATCGACCAGCCGTCCGGTCCCAGCAACCACTGCTGCAGGTGCTTGGGCTCGGTGTGCGCCGCGAACACGAGCCAACGAGGTGCGCCGAAGGTGCGGATGGCGACGACCTCCGTCGGGTTCGGGGTCGTAAAGGCGGTCTTTCTGGTGTCCAGACTCATGGCGTGGCTCCTCTAGTCGTAGGGCGCTTCGGGTGCTTTGCGGGCAGCGCAGGCTGCTCGGCTTGCAGGTCCTTGAGATAGGCGTCGAGTTGGTTGTGTCTGGCTTCCCAGTGCCGTCGGAAGCCAGAGGCGTACTCCGCGACTTCCCGCAGCGGCGAAGCCTGCAGGCTGCACGGCCGCCATTGCGCCTCCCGACCTTGGGTGATCAGGCCCGCCTTCTCGAGCACCCGCAAGTGCTTGGAGACGGCCGGGCCGCTCATGGCGAACGGGGCCGCGAGCTCGCCCACGGTGACCGGACCGCGGGTGAGCCGGTCGAGGATCGCCCGACGCGTGGGGTCAGCGAGAGCCCCGAACGTCGCGCTCAACTGGTCCTGGCTCATGGCGTTTTCCCACCCTCGCTGTATCTAACTACTTGGTTATCTAAGGCCCAAAGGACTTGGTTGTCAATGGCCCCGCGAACTATCCGGGCGTAGGGGGTGGGCGCGCCCACGATCAGCCTCCTTGCATGGATAACACCTTGCTGTGGGCCCTACTCGAGGGGCAGGGCGTCGTCGTGGTCAGCAGCGCTGCGTGGTCCGAAGATGCGCCGATCGCCTTCGTCGATGGCCACGTCGTTGATGCTTGCTTCTCTTCGGGTCATGTAGCCGAGGGGATCGAACTCCCAGTTCTCGTTGCCATAGCTGCGCCACCACTGCCCTGCGTCGTCGTGCCACTCGTACTGGAACCGCACAGCGATCTGGTTGTCGGTGTAGGCCCACAGGCTCTTGCGCAGCGCGTAGTCGTGCTCTCGCTCCCACTTGTTGGTGAGGAAGGCGACGATCTCCTCACGCCCGTGCACGAACTGTGACCGGTTGCGCCACACAGAGTTTTCGCTGTAAGCACCGGCAACACGCTCCGGATCACGGGTGTTCCAACCGTCCTCAGCGGCTTGAACCTTGGCTCGAGCCGAAGCCTCGTCGAAGGGGGGTATCGGCATCCGCGGCATAAGTCTCGCCCTTCAACTGTTGCTGGCTCGCAGTGACTCACGGCCTACCCTACGAGGCGCAGCCCTTCCAGGAGGATGACCCAGATGAAGCCCAATCGTCTTGAAGCGTTCAGTGATGGCGTGCTGGCCATCATCATCACCATCATGGTGCTCGAACTGAGGGCGCCGGCCGCCGAGGGCCGGCCAGCGACGTTCTCGGACCTGTGGGACAGGGAGTCTCACCTCGCGCCGATCTTCCTCAGCTATGTCCTGAGCTTTCTCTACATCGCCATCTATTGGAACAACCACCATCACCTGATGCAGACCGTGGACCGGGTCACCGGAAGCATTCTCTGGGCGAACATGGCCCTGCTGTTCTGCCTCTCGCTATTCCCCTTCGCGACCAGCTGGATGGGGGAGAACGTGGGCGATGCCGCCCCGGCTGCGGCCTACGGAATCGTGCTCTTCGCGGCGGGCGGTGCGTACTCACTGCTCGTCCGCGCCATCATCCGCAGCCAGGGTGCGAACTCGCTCACTGCACGCGCAATGGGGCGCGACTCCAAGGGCTTGGTGTCGGTCGTGTCGTACGGCATCGCGATCCCAGCGGCGTACGTCTCAGCCTGGATCTCCTACGCGATCTTCATCGGGGTGGCCATCTTGTGGGTCGTCCCCGACCGGCGCATCGAGAAGGTGCTCGCCCAGGAAGGCCGCCTGGACTGACCGGCTCCCTGGCATGCGTGCACCGGAGAGCAGCGCCTCGGTCTCGGCCAGGTGGGGAGCCGCCCCGAGCCATTCGAAGATCTCCCGCGCCCGAATCAGGACGGGCCATGCGTCTTCAGCCCGGCCGAGGGCCACCAGACAACGACCTTGGCCGAGCAGCGCGAACGCGTGCTCGGTCACCACCCCGAAGGCTTCCCAGCGCTTGGCGGCATCGGCGTAGGCATCGGCAGCTGCTTCCCGTTCGCCGCGCGACTCGGTCACGACCGCAGCCCCCGCCGCTCGCGCATGGTCGGCGTAGGCATCACGGGGCTCGAAACCCCGAATGAGTCCTTCGGCGAGGTTGTGATCACCGAGGACGAGTGACAGCCGAGTCAGACTGGGGAGCATGATCGCGAAGTACTGATTGACCTTGATGCCCGGGGCGCCGTCCACCTCGAGCAACAAGTCCACCGCCGCTTGTGAGCGACCCAGACAAGCCCGTGCCACGGCGACCGTGCTGATGGCGTCCACGAACGCGTGCGAATCGCCAGACTCCCGAGCGACCCGTTCCAACCAGTCGAGCTCGTCCACATAAGGCCCAAGCTGGCCGCGCATCGTCCACACCCGTGCCTGAGCCGAACGAACCTCGATGAGGTCAGCCAGGTCAGCGGAGGACTGAAGCCGTCCAACGATCCCGTCGGCCACGGCGAGCAGCTCGTCGAATCTCCCGCAGTCGAAGAGAAGGCTGAGCGAGCTCGCGGTTGCGAAGTCGACTGACTCGGTGAGACCGGAGGCCTGAGCGAAAGCCAACCCTGCGCGTAGTTCTCGCAACCCGGCCCGAGGACCTTCGACCATCCACAGCGCCATAGCAAGGTTGTTGTAGAGCACGGTCACCTCACGACCCTGGCCAGCGGCCGAAGCCCGGGCCAGTGCGTCACGAAGGTCCGCTATGCCTCCAGCATCTCCAGCTAGCGCACGCCCGATCCCGCGGAAGCCGAGAGCTCGGCCCGACGGCTCCAAGCCAAGCTTGACGCCGAGAGACAGGGCACGTTCGGCGTACTCGACGGCCATCTGCGGCCTCCCCGCAAAGACCTCCGAAGCCGCAGCATCAGTGAGCACCTCCACGAGCTCTGGAGTTGGGGGCAGCGGTTCTAGGAGCGCGACGGCGTCGAGCGCGAGGCCCTGCCACTCACCCCGACCGAGTGTGCGGAGCACGTCGCTGAGCATGGCCATCGACCGAGCGGCAGTCGCCAGCTCGCCCCCGGCGCGAAGCAGCTCAACGGCCTCCTCAAGCAGCTCGGCGGCCTCGACGTACTCCCCTGCATGAAAGGACGCCTCTCCGAGACGTGCAAGCGTAGAAGGCCGGTTCCGGTGCCCGTGTGGGGTGAGCATGAGGGCGCGCTGGAAGCGGGCCAACGCTGTCGGCGCGTCCAAGCCCAGCGCACGTTCGCCGCTGAGGGTGAGGAAGTGCAGGGCGGAATCTTCCAGGTCGGCAGCCTTGTTGTCCGCACCAGCCGCTCGAGCAAGATCAAGGGCGGTCACAAAATGATGGGCAAGCACATCAGCCAGGTCTTCGACCCGTTCTGGCGACTTGGACGCGATCCACTTGGCCGCAGCCACGTGCCGGTCCACACGCGAGGCTCGAGGGAGTTGGCCGTAGGCGACATCTCGGGTGAGTACGTGCCAGAAGGCATACTCGGCCTCGCCCTGCATCGACGATGTGCCCGAGCGGCGCACGAACTCCAAACGGCACAGCTCGCCCAGGACCTCTACTACGTCGTCTTGCTCCCTTCCGCTCATCGCGGCCACGGCGCCAATCCAGAACACCTTGCCCACAACCGCGGCGTCTGCCAACAGCGACTTCACACCCGGGGCCAGGGTGTCCAGGCGGGCCGCGATCAGGGCCTGGATGGAGTCTGGGAGCGGAACCTCCTCGCCCCCCAACGGCGCCCCGCCCGACTCCTTCGTCGTCAACAGCTTCTTGTCCCGGAGGAACCGCACGAACTCCTCGGCATACAACGGGTTGCCGCCGGCTCGCTCCAGGATCGATTGCTGCAGCTCGACCGGGAGGACGGTGGCTTCCAGCAGGTCGGACACGAGCCGTTCCGTCTCCACGACAGACAACGGCGCAAGTTCGATCCGCTGAGCCCGCGCCCTATCGGCGACCTGGTCGGGGTGGTGATCGAAGAACTCAGGCCGAGCCGTAGCCACGAGCAGAAGCGGTACTCCCGCAGTGTGCTCCAGGAGATGCTCGATGAACCCCAGCATGGCCGGATCAGCCCAGTGCAGGTCCTCAAAGACCAACACCGTCGGGTGCGTAGTCGCGACGTGTTCAAAGAACCGCCGCCAGGCCGTGAACAACTCCCCCCGCTCCGCGGTGCTACTGGCTTCGATCCCAAGCAGGGGCAGCAGCCGCTGTCGGTACCAGGCGCGCTCGTCTCCCAGGGGTAGCACGACCTCCAGCTTCGCCGTCGCCACCTCAGGTGGATCGGTCTCCAAGATCCCCGCGTGGGCCTTGACGATCTCCCCCAACGCCCAGAACGTGATCCCCTCCCCATACGGAAGGCAACGCCCCTGGCGCCACGTCACCAAGCCAGGCAACGAATCCACGTGATTGAACAGCTCGGCCACGATCCGGGACTTTCCCAACCCCGGCTCTCCCACCACGGTCACCAGTTGGGGCGTGTTCGAGACGACGGATTCGTCGAACACCCCCGTCAACAGCGCCAGCTCGGCCTCTCGCCCGACGAACGCCGAATCATGCGGGCGCGACAGATCTGAACCGAGCCGCGCCCATGGCGCCTTCGGATGGAACACGCGCAACGGGGCCGACTTGCCCTTCACCAGCTCGGCAGACAGCTCCTCGTAGTCGAAAACAGCGGCCGTCGCCTCGTAGGTCGCCAGACCAACGGCGACGCCCATCTCAGGGGCCACAGACTGGAGGCGGGAGGCGGTGTTGATCGGGTCGCCCGCCATGAACCCTTCTCCAGACCCTGGAGCGACCCCGAGCCGTACCAACGCCTCACCGGTGTTGACCCCCACCCGCAACGTCAGCGGCGCCCCGGCCAACCCGCGCAAGCCCACCGCGTCCTCGGTGATCCGCAACCCGGCCCGAACCGCCCGCTCAGGATCATCCTCATGCGCCGCCGGAACTCCGAACACCCCGACCACGGCGTCCCCGATGAACTTCTGGACTGCCCCGCCATGAGCCTCGATCTGGGCTCGCGCCATCGTAAAATAGGCGGACAGCATCCGGTCCACGTCTTCCGGATCAGCCTCTTCCGAGGCCGCAGTGAATCCCACCAGGTCACAGAACAACGCCGTCACGACCTTGCGCTCGTCGCCGCCACGGTGGATCTGCGCAGATGCCGGTGCCCCACACTCAGGACAGAACTTTGGGACGACAACGAAAGCCACCCCGCACGCTGCGCAGCCGACCACGCTCCGGACCCTAGGCGATCGACACCACCCTGACCCGCGGGATGCGCATTCACGCGCGTTACCTTGGCGTCATGCCCAGCGGCGCCGGCACATCACCCGCGATCGAGATCGAGGTCGGCGACCGTGACGTCAGGATCTCCAACCCCGATCGGGTCTACTTCCCGGCCAGCGGCATCACCAAGCTCGACCTCGTCGAGTACTACCTCAGCGTCGGTGACGGCATCCTGAACGCTCTGCGCGAGCGCCCGTGCATGCTGCACCGATTCCCCACCGGGGTCAGCGGCGCCAAGGTGCATCAGAAGCGGCTGCCGTCCGGCGCTCCCCCCTGGGTAGAGACGGTGCGCGTGCACTTCCCGCGCTACAACCGCGATGTGGACGAGCTGTGCGTCACCGAGCTCGCAAGCGTCATCTGGGCCGTGCAGATGTCGACAGTCGAGTTTCATCCCTGGAACTCCCGACGCGCGGACACCGAGAAACCCGACGAATGGCGCATCGACCTCGACCCGATGCCGTTGTGCGACTACGCGACCGTACGACGCGTGGCGCATGTCGCCCGTGAAGTGCTCGACGAGCTTGGCGCCGTGGGCTGGCCGAAGACCAGTGGGGGCAAGGGTTTGCACATCTATGTGCGGATCCAGGCGAACCACGAATTCGGCGACGTACGTCGTGCGGCATTGGCCTTTGCCCGTGAGGTCGAGCGGCGCGCCGGTGGCGATGTCACCACGATGTGGTGGCGCAAAGATCGTGACCCTGCAGCAGTTTTCGTGGACTACAACCAGAACGCCCGGGACCACACGATCGCTTCGGCGTACAGCGTGCGCGGGAACGCCCACGGCACTGTCTCCACGCCGATCGAGTGGGGCGAGGTCGACGATGCGCTCCCGGCGGACTTCACGATGGCGACCGTACCCGCGCGCTATGCAGCAAAGGGCGACCTGCATGCTGCCATCGACGACGCGGTCTTCTCCATCGAGCCCCTGCTCGAGTGGGCCGTCCGCGACGATTCCCCCCGCGGAGTGGGACGTTTTGTTCGCGCCCCCCGGCGGGTGGCGG
>JANPBY010000032.1:0-4725 GCA_031430645.1 Actinomycetes bacterium | reverse complement strand
TGACCTGTCCACGCTGCGACACGGTCGCAGCGTTGTATGCCATGCATAAATCCAAGAATTTTACGCCGTGCAGGCCGAGCGCGGGGCCGACCGGAGGCGCTGGGTTGGCGGCACCGGCCTGGATCTGCAACTTGATGATCGCTGAGAGCTTCTTCTTCGGAGGCATGGTGGTTCGGTCCCTATCTCAGTTCTTCTGGATCTGGTTGAACGACAATTCGACCGGGGTCTCCCGGCCGAAGATCTCGACGAGGCCCTTGATGCGCTGGGTGTCGGGATTGATCTCGTGGATGGTGGCCTGCAGGGTCGCGAACGGTCCGTCGACCACCGTCACCGAGTCGCCGACCTCGAAGTCGAGGACGGTGACCTGGGTCGAGGGCTTCTCCTCGGCATCGACCGTTGGCCCGAGGATCGCCATGACCTCGTCGATGGTCAGAGGGGTCGGCTGGTGAGCGTGACCCACGAAGCCGGTGACCCCAGGAGTGTGTCGGACGGCCGACCAGGACTCGTCGGTCAAGTCGATGCGAACGAGGACATAGCCCGGGAACTTGTTGCGCCGGACATTCTTGCGCTGACCGCTCTTGATCTCGACGACATCCTCGGTCGGAACTTCGACCTGGAAGATGAAGTCCTCCATGTTGAGGGAGATCGTGCGGCTCTCGAGGTTGGCCTTCACCCGATTTTCATATCCGGCGTAGGAGTGGACGACGTACCAATCGCCGAACTGGCTGATCAGCTCGCGTCGGAACTCCTCCGTGGCGTCAACCTCCGGGGCCGCAGCCTCGACCTCCGGGGCCGCAGCCTCGACCGCCGCGGCGACATCGTTGTCGACGACGCCCAAGGCATCGTCGACAACAGCGACCTCAAGGGCAACCTCGGCCGAGGACTCGACGACGTCGGCCGGGGGGACGATCTCGCTCACGATGCGATGACTTCCTTCAAGGGGAGGGAACAGGGTCTGGTGAGGGCGGGACAGCCCCCGGGGTGGCTCAGGAGCCGCCCCCGAAGACCCTGAGGACGAGCAGGCTGAAGAGGAGGTCCATGACCCCGACGATCGCCATCATGCCGATGACGAACACGAGCACGACCGTGGTGTAGGTGATCAGCTGGCTGCGGGTCGGCCAGACCACCTTGCGGAGCTCGGCGACCACCTGTCGGAAGAACAGCGCAAGCCGGGGAAACCAACTGCCAGGACCACGTTCGGCCGAGGAACGACCGCGTTCGGGGTCAGCCGTGGTGCGCGTGTCACTCATTCGGCCTCACCCCTTCAGTTGGTCGGTTGAATAGTTTTGGTCGGTCGAACAGAACTGGGCAGGGCCGGAGGGACTCGAACCCACAACAACCGGTGTTGGAGACCGGGACTCTGCCAATTGAGCTACGGCCCTTCGGTAGGTCCCATGCCCGAAAGACCCGGATGAGGGCACGCTCGCGCACGGTGGCGGACCACCAGATCCCGAGTGTACGGGGTCGCCGGGGGTGCGGTCGAACCGCTGGTCGTTGCCGCACACCGAGGCATGCCGCACCACGCGTGACCCGCTGGGTAGCGCGTGGCACGATGCCTGCCATGGTCGCACCAGAACGCCGCGTGTCCGCCCGCATCGGGGCCATCGCCGAGTCGGCCACCTTGGCCGTCGATGCCAAGGCCAAGGCCCTCAAGGCCGCCGGCCGTCCGGTCGTGGGATTCGGGGCTGGAGAGCCCGACTTCGCGACCCCGGATTACATCGTCGAGGCTGCAGTCGCGGCCTGCCGGGACCCCCGCTGGCACCGCTACACACCAGCAGGTGGCCTCCCTGAGCTCAAAGCTGCGGTCGCCGAGAAGACGCGGCGCGACTCAGGCTATGACGTCCAAGCCGGCCAGATCCTGATCACCAATGGGGGCAAGCAGGCGCTCTATAACGCCTTCGCAGCGCTGCTCGACCCAGGCGATGAGGTGCTGCTGCCGGCGCCGTACTGGACGACCTATCCCGAATCGATTCGACTGGCCGGCGGCGTGCCGGTCGAGATCCTCACCGACGAGACGAGCGGCTATCTCGCGAGCATCGACCAGCTCGAGTCGGCAGTCACGTCCAAGACCAAGGCGCTGGTCTTCGTCTCCCCGTCCAACCCGACCGGCGCGGTCTATCCGCCCGAGGAGGTCGCAGCGATCGGGCAATGGGCGGTCGAGCGCGGCCTCTGGGTCGTCACGGACGAGATCTACGAACACCTGACGTACGGCGGAGCGCAGTTCGCGTCCATGCCGACGCTGGTCCCCGAGCTCGCCAACCAGTGCATCGTGGTGAACGGGGTCGCCAAGACCTACGCGATGACGGGGTGGCGAGTGGGCTGGATGCTCGGGCCTGCCGATGTCGTCAAGGCGGCCACCAACCTGCAGTCCCACGCGACGTCCAACGTCTCCAACGTCGCCCAGGTCGCAGCCCTAGCCGCGGTCTCCGGGGACCTGTCGGCGGTCGCGACCATGCGGGCGGCCTTCGACCGACGTCGCCAGACCATGGTGCGGATGCTCAATGAGATCCCCGGGATCACCTGTCCGGAGCCGTTCGGAGCGTTTTACGCCTACCCCTCGGTCAAGGGGGTGCTCGGCCGGCAGCTCAGGGGCCAACGACCGGTTTCGTCGGCCGAGTTGGCGGCACTGATTCTCGATGAGGTGGAAGTGGCGGTTGTGCCTGGGGAGGCGTTCGGGACCCCCGGGTACCTCCGGCTCTCCTACGCCCTTGGGGATGCCGACCTTCAAGAAGGCGTCCGCCGGATGCACTCCTTGCTCAGCGAGGCGACCGACTGAGCACCGATCCCTTGGTGGGTGGCCACCGGGACGTACGGCTGCTGCCCAAGGCGCACCTGCACCTGCACTTCACCGGGGCCATGCGGCACTCGACGATGCTCGACCTCGCCGAGCGGCACGGCGTCGGGCTGCCGGACGCCCTCCGGGACCCCGAGCCGCGGCTGCTGAGCGCCACTGACGAGCGCGGCTGGTTCCGGTTTCAGCGCATGTACGACGCTGCCCGGGGCGTGCTGCGTGAGGAGGCCGACGTTCGCCGTCTTCTGCATGAGGTTGCCGCCGACGAGGCCGCCGACGGGTCGGGGTGGCTGGAGATCCAGGTGGATCCGAGTGGCTACGCGGCGCGCTTCGATGGGGTCACGGCGTTCGTGGAACTCGTCCTCGATGCCGTGGCCAACGCCTCGGCGGCCTCCGGGGTCGGGATCGGCTTGATCATCGGCGCCAACAGGACCCGGCACCCCCTCGATGCAAGGATCCTCGCCCGACTGGCCACCGCATACGCGGATCGCGGGGTCGTGGGTTTCGGTCTGGCCAACGACGAACGCCGCGGCCGGGCCGAGGACTTTGCTCCTGCCTTCGCGATCGCCCAGCGCTCCGGCTTGCACCTGGTGCCGCACGGTGGTGAGCTCGATGGACCGGCGAGCGTCCTCGCCTGCCTCGATGCTTTGGACGCGGACCGCGTGGGGCACGGCGTACGATCGGTGGAGGACCCGGACGTGCTTCGAAAGGTGGTCGATCGGGGGGTCACCCTCGAGGTGTGTCCCACATCCAACGTGTCCCTCGGGGTCTATCCCGACCCGTCCTCGATCCCTCTCCGCCAGCTCCTCGACGCCGGCGCCAGGGTCGCGCTCGGGGCTGACGACCCGCTGCTGTTCGGTAGCCGGGTCGCGGCGCAGTACGAGGACGCCAGGATTCATCACGCCCTGACCGACACCGAACTAGCGGCGCTGGCTCGGATGTCGGTAGAAGGATCAACCGCCCCGCCTGCGGTGCGCCACGGGCTGCTCGACGGCATTGACCGCTGGCTGGCCCAGCCGACTCAGCCTGGGACGGCAGCCTCTGAGACGCCCACACCACCCTCCGTCTCGGCCCCGTAACGCGCGACTTCGGCGGGCAGGTCGAGCACCTCGATCCGCGAGCGAGCCTCGAGGGCCGCGGCATCGAGGCGGTCGGCCGGAACCAACCACATGACCTCGAACGTAATGCCGTCGAGGTCCCGGCCGTAGAGTGCCTTGGTAGTCCCGTGGTCGCTGGCTCCGACGAGAGCCCCGGAGGCCGACAAGCGGGCTTCGCAGGCCTGGAGGTCGGCGAGAGTGCGCACCTCCCACGCCAGGTGATACAGCCCAACTGCTCCTCTCCCGGCCGGCGAATCGCTCGCCGCATCGCCGACGCTGAACAGGCCCAGGTCATGGTCGTTGGTCGAGTCCGGAGCACGGAGGAAGACTGCGCCCGGAAGCACCTCAGCCTCCTCCCCCCTCGCAGGGACGAAGCCCAAGACATCGACGTAGAAGGCCGCTGCGCGCCCCGCGTCCCGCACGAACAGCACCGCGTGGTTCAAACGCTTGATTCCCATGTCAGGGCCAACACGCGGGTGCCGCACAGTCTTCCCGGCCCACCGTGCCCGGCTGGGCAGTCAGAGGGCGCAGCCGACCAGGCGCGGCTCGGCCATCAGCTCGACGTCGAAAGCTCGGCGGACGCCGTCGCGAATCTCGCGCGCGAGCGCCATCACCTCGGTGGCGGTCGCCGCCCCCCTGTTGGTGAGTGCCAGGGTGTGCTTGCTCGAGATTCGCGCATCGCCGTGGCCGTACCCGCGGGGGAAGCCGGCACGCTCGATGAGCCAGGCAGCCGAGGTCTTCACCCGACCATCTGACTGGGTGAACCGCGGGGCGTCAGGCGGCAGCAGATCCGAGGCATTGGCGCTCAGGACGGGATTGGTGAAGAACGACCCGACG
>JANPBY010000031.1:0-1860 GCA_031430645.1 Actinomycetes bacterium | reverse complement strand
TGGCAAGGCCGCGGCAAAGGTCTGGGGTGAGGATACCGACCGCCGGCTGGAAGAATTGCGCGAGGTCGTCTCCATCCTCGAGACGGGACTTGGCGTCAAATCTCACCGTCTCAAGATCAGTGATGGCAGCCTCATTGGGTTCTACGCCTCGCTCCTCACGGGGGAGTTGCGGGCCAAATCGCGCAGCCCGTTTGGGATTATCGCTGAGGATGCCAGCGATGCCGCCATCCACTTTGGCAAAGGCCAGTTCACGGTGGAGGAGGGGGCAGACACCCCGCGCGTCGGCGCCGTCCTCTATGTCAAATCCTACGCCACCTCGACTTGGCCCGGCATGCTGGATGCGCTCGGGGCGAGCCGCGACACCATCATCACCCACAGCTACACGCCCATCGAGCGCGGCAGAATCACCGAGCGGGTGAAGCGTCGCGTCGCGCAAATGCGGGCCTCAGAGGACATCGCCGCTACGATCGAGGCCCAGCTCTTTGAGGCTGCCGACAAATCCGAAAGCGGCGAGCTCGGGTTTGGGCTGCACCAGATGACCATCACCGTCTTTGTCGGCGATCAGGCAGCCCTCGACACCGAGGTCGCCCGCATCCGCGGCATCGCGCATCAGAACGGCATGCGACTGGTTCGCGAGGTCACGGCGCTTGAAGCCGCCTTCTTCGCGATGCACCCCGGGAACATGGATTACCGGGCGCGGGACATGACGGTCTCGTCCCTGAACTTCGCCGATATGGCGGCGCTGCATGCCGCTGATACCGGGACGGAAGCAACCCGGCTGCCATGGCAAACGCCGCTCACGCTGTTTCAGACGCTGCAGGGCAGTCTGCACCGGTTCAGCTTTCATGAACCGGGTGACCCGAAAGCCGAGCCGACCAACGGCCACACTCTGGTGTTGGGCAAATCCGGTGGCGGCAAGACTACGACAGTCGCCTTCCTCGCGGCCCAAGCCCAAAGGGCAGGCGGCCGGACGATCATCTTCGACAAGGAAGCCGGCCTCAAAATGGCCGTCCGCGCCCTTGGCGGCCGCTACGCCGAAATCCGCGCCGGACGACCGACGGGCCTGAACCCGCTCGCCACGGAGTCCGGAGAGCGTGGCGAGGCATGGTTTCTGGATTGGCTGGTGGCACTTTTGGAATCCCGCAGCGGGCCAATGACACCGCTGCAGTCCGAGGCCCTCAAATCCGCCATTTCCCAGACCGGCAAAGCCCGGGAAGGGTTGCGGAACTTCCGCGCGTTTCAGGAGCTCTTCGGGGATGTCGGCGACGGGCTCGATCTCGCGCAACGGATCAGCGAATGGGGTCCCGAAGGCCGCTATGGCTGGGTCTTCGGTGAAGCCGATGAACCTGTGGTGGATTTCACCAGCCATGATGTGACGGCGGTCGATCTCACTGAAATCCTCGATCTCGGCACGGAGCGCACTGCGATCCTCGGCTATCTCTTCCGCCGGATTGAGATGCTGATCGAAGAAAAACGCCCAACGCTGATCCTAATCGACGAGGCCTGGAAGGTGCTCGACGACGAGTACTTCGCCAAGAAGCTCGCGGAATGGCTGGTGACGGCCCGCAAGAAGAATGTGGTCGTCGTGATGATGACCCAGTTTCCAAGTCAGATCCGGGGTTCCAAAGCCCGCTCGATCCTGGAAGCGCTGCCGAACCAGCTGCTGTTCCCGAACGGCGAAGCGGCAAGTTCCGACTATGACGGGTTTCGGTTGACAGATGGCGAGTTGGACTTTGTCCTGAGCCCGATCCCGGGCCAACGGATGGTGCTGTCGCGCACGCCGCGCAGCTCAACGGTGCTAAACGTCGATCTCAAAGCCTTGGGGCCGCTGTTGACAGCGCTTGGCGGTGGTCAGGCCGG
>JANPBY010000030.1:0-6647 GCA_031430645.1 Actinomycetes bacterium | reverse complement strand
AGCAGCTGCTTCATGGTGACGACGGCCATAGCCGAAGCACTCTCCTTCATGACGGCCGAAGCCCCTGGGCGGCAGCCGTACGCTCGGTTCCTTCGTTCCGAGCGGTTGCCCGGCACGCCTGACGCCCTACGCGGCCGAGACCCACGCCGACGAGATGCCGACCTGGGACCGAGCGGCCTCCCGGAGATCCCACCGTCCGGCGGGGCCCGAGGAGGGCGTGCGAATTCGGTCAGGCGAGCCCGACCGTGGGGCGAGTCTACGTCATCCACAGCCCCGGCCCCGTCCACAACCTCGCGCGGGCGTCTGGGCGAACGCGGACTCCATCCGCAAACCTTCTGGCATGCCCTCCACCGCCCTGCTCCTCACCGTCGCTCCCCCGCGCCGCTTCCGGTTCGCCCTTGCGGCTGCCGTGGTGGCCCTGGCAGCGCCGGCGTGGTCCTCGCCGCCCCCCGCGGCAGCAGCCACGCCCGACCACACGGTCAGCTGGGGTTGGCCGGTGGAGGGCCTATCAACAGCAACGCCCGCGGTGCTGCGCGCCTTCGATCCACCGGACCAGCCATGGCTGCCCGGCCACCGAGGCGTCGACCTGGCTGCCGAGCCCTACTCGCCGGTGCGTTCCGCAGGTGCTGGCGTCGTGGCTTTTGCAGCTGAGCTGGCCGGCCGAGGCGTGGTCTCGGTGGACCACGCCGGGGGGCTGCGCACGACCTATGAGCCGGTTGACGCCACGGTCTCGCTCGGGGAGCCGATAGCCCTGGGCGCGGTGCTTGGCCTCCTCGAGCCGCTGACGAGTCACTGCTCCGCGTCGTGCCTGCATTGGGGTCTGCGACAGAGGGACGCCTACCTGGACCCGCTCTCCTTAGTCCACCGAACGCCACCGGTGCTCCTGCCGTACGGCCCCCCAATTCAGCGAACGCTCCCGGCGTTTGCATGGATCTGGGGCGCGTGATCGCTCACACCTCGCAGTAGTGCTCGACCGTCGGGAATGGGTCATAGAACGGGTGCAGCAAGGCTGACCACTCGGGATACCGGTCGGACTCCCTGAACCCGACCTGATGGTCTTCGAGCCGTTCCCACTCAACCAACAGCAAGAAGACCGCCTGCTCCTCGAGGCACCGCAGCAGGCGAAGTGACAGAAAGCCGGGTGTGGCCGCGATCAGCGGACGGGCGCGGACGAAAGCCTCTTCGAAGGCGTTCTCGAGGCCAGGCCGGACGTGAAGCCGGGCCAGCTCGGTGATCAAGCGGCGTCCGACTGGTCAGTCGTGCTGTTCGGCGAGCTTGCCGCGCAGCTGAAGCACGGCCTTGGTGTGCATCTGGCAGATCCGGCTCTCGGTCACGCCAAGCACCTGGCCGATCTCAGCGAGGGTCAGCCCCTCGTAGTAGTAGAGCGTGACCACGATCTTCTCGCGCTCGGGCAGGGTATTGATCGCCCCTGCGAGGAGGTACTTCGTCTCTTCGGACTCGAAGGCTGCAACCGGGTCCTCGGCTTTGTGGTCCTCGAGGGTGTCCACCAGGCTCAGCTTGTCGCCCTTCTCCCCGCCGACGCTGAGGAGCTCGTCGAGTGCGACGACGTTGACGAAGGAGACCTGGCTGAAGATCGCGTGCAGGTCCGACAGGCCGATGCCCATCTCCTCGGCGATCTCGGGTTCGGTCGGCGTACGGTGCAACTCCGCCTCGAGCCGGGCATAGGCCCTCTCGACCTCCCGGGCCTTGCTCCGGATCGAACGTGGGATCCAGTCGATGCTGCGCAGCTCGTCGATGATGGCGCCGCGGATCCGGCTGATCGCGTAGGTCTCGAACTTGTTGCCGCGCTCGAGGTCGTACTTCTCGATGGCGTCCATCAGGCCAAAGATGCCGTAGGAAACCAGGTCGGCCTGCTCGATGTTGGGTGGCAGTCCGACGCCCACGCGGCCGGCGACGTACTTCACGAGCGGCGCGTAGTGCAGGATCAGCCGCTCGCGCAGCTGCTCACGGGCAGTCTCCTTGTAGTCGACCCACAACTGACGCAAGGCCGCTTCGGCGTCCTCCTTGGACGGAACGTCCGCGATGTCCGGGAGCAGCGCCTGGGGCTCCGCGTCGACCTGAGGCTCCGCCTCGACCTCGGCCTTCGCGGCACCGTCAGCCGTCGGCTCATCCGCCGCGGCGGGGGCCTTAGGCACGGGGGTGCGCTTGCTCATACGTGGACTTCAGCCTCTCGACCGAGACGTGGGTATAGATCTGAGTAGTAGCGAGCGTAGCGTGACCCAACAGCTCCTGGACCGACCTGAGGTCGGCGCCGCCTTCGAGCAGATGCGTCGCAGCGGAGTGTCTCAGACCGTGCGGTCCAAGGTCTGGAGCCCCCGCCACGTGGGCGAGCCGGTCGTGAACGAGGGTGCGCACGGCCCGCTGGTCCAGGCGGCCGCCACGCACCCCAAGAAACATCGCAGCCCCGCTCCCGGAGGTGACCAAGGCCGGCCGACCCCGATCCAACCAGTCGTCCAACGCCCTGATGGCTGGCACACCCAGAGGCACGGTCCGCTCCTTGCGGCCCTTGCCCAGAACCCGCAGGGTCCGGCGGCCATGGTCGAGGTCGCCCACATCGAGGGCGACCAGCTCACCGACCCGCACGCCGGAGGCGTACAGCACCTCGAGGACCGCGAGGTCGCGCAGTCCGCCGGGCGAGCCGTCGTCGGCGGCGAGCACGGCCACGTTCATCAGACCGACGGCCTGATCTTGGCGAAGCACCCCGGGGAGGCTCGCTCGCGCCCGAGGGACGCCTAGGAGAAGCCCGGGATCATGGGCCATCCGCCCGGTTCGGGTGGCCCACGCCGTGAAGGTCCGGGCCGCGGCTGCCCGCCTGGCCACCGTGGATCGGGCCGCACCGGCCGACGCCCCCGCACCGAGCCATCCCCGAAGGACCACGATGTCCAGGCCCCCAAGGTCGACAACCCCGCCGGTCGCCGCGTGGGCGAGGAGGGCGCTGATGTCTGCGCGATAGGCCCGTACGGTGTGCGGCGCCCGGTCGCGCTCCACCACGAGGTAGCGGACGAATTCGACCAAAGCCTGGTCGAGTGTCGCGGGGAGTGGGTCCACCCCTGCAGCGTCAACAGCCTCGGTCCTGGGGTCAAGGACCCGCTCGGCGGGTCGCCCGGGATCGCAACACCGAATGGTCGACGACTTCGACCAGGCCGGCAGCGAGGAGCTCGCGCAGCGTGTCCCCCAGAACCGCCAGCGGAAGTGCTGTGGCGGCCTCGAGCTGAGCCAGCGGGAACAGCCCCACGGGAGGCAGGACCTCGAAGACCTGGAGCGCCGCAGAGCTGAGCCGATCGGTGGGCCGTTCTGCCCCGCGCCGCATCGGTTCGTCGACCTCACCGACCGGTGAGAGCAGCCGTGCCACATCACCGGCGTCGCACACCAGCTCGGCCTGACGGTCTCGAATCCAATCGTGACAGCCGGCGCTCATCGCGCTGCCCACAGGCCCGGGGACAGCCATGACGGGGCGCAACAGGCGCACGGCGAATCCGAGGGTGTTCGCGGCCCCGCTGCGCCGGGCCATTTCGACCGCCACAGTGCCGCGACCGAGCGCGGCAATAATCCGGTTACGTTCGAGGAAGCGGGAACGGGTGGGGTGTTGAAGGAGCGGCAGCTCGCTGACCACCAGACCGTTGTCGATGATCCGGGCGAGGAGCGCCTCGTGCCCCTTCGGATAGGCGTCGTCCACTCCACCGGCCAGGACCGCGATCGTGGTCCCTCCGACCGCAAGGGCTGCTCGGTGAGCTGCCCCGTCGATGCCGTAGGCAGCTCCGGAAACGACCGTCCAACCGAGGTCACTGAGTCCTGACGCCAACTCAGTCGCGGTGTGCTCCCCATAGGCCGTGGAAGCACGCGATCCGACGACTGCGACGGCTCGGTTGACGGCCTGGCCCAGGTCGAGGTGACCGCGCACCCACAGCGCGTGCGGAACCACTGACCCGGCCACGTCACCAAGCCCCCCGAGCAAAGCACCCGGCCACTCGCCATCCTCGGGGCACACCAGCCGAGCGCCAACCGCAGCAGCCCGGTCAGCTTCTCGATCAAGGTCGGCGGCGCGCAGTCGTAAGGAGTACTTGCTGTCTGAGGCTGAGCCGCAAGCCGCCCACAGCCGGCCGACGGCCTCAAGAGGTCCGTGGGTCTGGACCAGCGCAGCCAGCCGCGAGTCACCGGGCTCGGCGCAGTTCAGGAGTGCTTGGCGAGCCTGCCGAAGGTCCATCGGCGGCCCCTTCACGCCGCTCCTCGCAGCTGACCCATGCGAAACCCCAGAGCAGTCCCGACGTCGTCCTCGCTCGGTGCGGATCGACCGCCGAGGTCGGCCAGAGTCCAGGAGACTCGAATGATCCGGTCGATACCCCGAGCCGTGACCGAGGAGCCGCCCGCCCGCAACCGCCGTAACGCGGCCCCCTCAAGGGGTAGCCGGTGGCGCAAGTAGGGCCCTGGAACTTCAGAATTGACCGTCCACGGTGTCTCGGCCAACCTGGCTGCTGCTCGGTCGCGAGCCGCAAGCACCCGATCGGCTACGACCGCCGAGGCTTCGCCCAGCGATCCATCGAGCAGGGTTGCCTGCGGGACATCGGTGACCGCGACCTGCAGGTCGATCCGGTCCATCAGCGGTCCGGACAACCGGCCCGCGTAGCGGCGTACCTGCATCGGAGTGCACCGGCAGGAGCCGGATCTGTCGAGGACCCGACCACACGGGCACGGGTTGGCCGCGAGGACCAGCTGGAATCGCGCGGGATAGGTCACCGAGGTGTGGGACCGGGCGAGCACGATCTGGCCCGACTCCAACGGCTGGCGGAGCGCTTCGAGGGCGTCGGAGCCGAACTCGGGTGCCTCGTCCAGGAAGAGGACGCCGCGGTGCGCAAGGGAAACGGCACCGGGGCGAGCAATCCCTGCTCCTCCCCCGACCAGCGCCGCTGGTGAGGCCGAGTGGTGCGGGGCTTGGAACGGAGCCCGAGAGACAAGCGCGCGCCCTGGTGGCAGGAGACCGGCCACCGAGTGAACCGCTGTCACCTCGAGCGCATGCTGCTCGATGAGCGGAGGAAGAATGGAGGGCAGTCGTTCAGCAAGGAGCGTCTTGCCGGCACCCGGCGGACCTTGGAGGAGCAGGTGGTGTGCTCCAGCAGCGGCCACCTCTAGGGCATGCCGGCCCTCCGGTTGGCCCGCGATGTCGCTCAGCTCGAGCAGCCCGTCCTCCTGCGGTCCGAGGTCGAACGGCACCACATCCGGCCACTCCCTCTCACCGCGCAACGCACCAATGACCTCGAGCAAGTGGGCTACCGGACGAACGTCCATCCGGGGGACGAGGCAGGCTTCCCCCGCGTTGGCCGCCGGCACGAGCACCTGCTCACACCCGGCAGCGCGCGCCGCCAAGACACTCGGCAGGATCCCGCGTACGGCCCGGATGCTGCCGTCCAGGCCTAGCTCACCGAGACAGACCAGAGGAGCGGTCAGGCGGTTGGGGACGACCTCCATCGCTGCCAGGAGCGCCACAGCCAGAGCGAGATCGAAGGCGGTGCCGTGCTTGTGAAGCGATGCCGGCGAGAGGTTGATCGTGACCCGGGTGTCGGGAAAGGTCGCCCCGCTGTTCGCCAGAGCTGCGCGGACCCGGTCTCGCGCCTCGTTGAGGGCTGCGTCCGGAAGGCCCACGATGACCACGGCGGGTAAACCTCGCCCGAGGTCTACCTCGACGTCGACGACCTGCCCACGCACCCCGACGAGGGCGACCGAGCGGGTCCGGGCGAGCGCCACGTCAGAGCACGCCCCGACGGTGATCCACCAAGGCGGCGCCATGACCATCAGCAAGGACGCCGACAACGTCGAAGCGCACCGCTCTCGGGTCGGCGGAATGCGCGGCCATCCACCGCAGGGCCAGGACGCGCAGGCGTTCGGCCTTGCGGGTCGTGATCGCTTCGACGGGTGTTCCGTGCGAGGTGTCGCGTCGCGTCTTCACCTCGCACACGACCAGCACGTCGCCCTCGCGGGCCACGATGTCAATCTCACCCTCAGCGCAGCGCCAGTTGCGGGCGAGCAGTACCAGCCCCGCCTCGACCAGGTGGCGAGCCGCAACGTCCTCGCCGTAGTGACCTAAACCGTCTTTGGCCCGCACGCGACCACCTCCTGCGTTCCACCGTGGTGGGTCAGGAAGGCCTCAGCGTCGGCGTCAACCGAAACTGTGGACGGCGGGCCGCCTGTGGACGATCACCACGACCAGGTCCCGAACTCAGGTTTCAGGCACCTCGAGGTCGGGCTTGGCGAGCTCCTCGACGTTGACGTCCTTGAAGGTCACGACCTTCACGTTCTTGACGAAACGCGCCGGGCGATACATGTCCCACACCCAGGCATCGCTCATCGTCACTTCAAAATAGGTCTCGCCCTCGGCACTGCGCACCTGCAGGTCGACATGATTGGTGAGGTAGAACCGGCGGTCGGTCTCAACGACGTAGGCGAAGAGCCCGACGACGTCCCGGTACTCCTTGTAGAGGCTCAGCTCCATCTCGGTCTCGTAGTTCTCGAGATCCTCGGCGCTCAGACATCCTCCTCGACCAGCGGGTCCACCTGCTCAGGGCCGAGACTAGTGGCCGGCTCCAGCACCGGTTCGAGACCCGCCGCGCGGCGTACGTTGACGAACCGCATCC
>JANPBY010000029.1:0-26020 GCA_031430645.1 Actinomycetes bacterium | reverse complement strand
CCGAGGGCGAGGTCATCATCGACCTGCTGGGTGTCGGAGCGACGTACGTCGTGGCCGCCGGCGGTCGAGGCGGCCTGGGCAACGCAGCCCTCGCGGGTCCTCGGCGCAAGGCTCCCGGGTTCGCGCTGCTCGGTGAGCCCGGCTGGGCAGGTGATGTAGTCCTCGAGCTCAAGGTTGTCGCCGACATCGGGCTGGTGGGTTTTCCGAGCGCAGGCAAGTCCAGTCTGGTTGCCGCCATCTCCGCCGCACGGCCGAAGATCGCCGACTACCCGTTCACGACGCTGGCGCCGAACCTGGGCGTTGTGCAAGCCGGCGACGTCCGGTTCACCGTTGCTGACGTCCCCGGTCTGATCCCCGGCGCGAGCGAGGGCAAGGGCCTTGGGCTGGAGTTCCTGCGGCACATCGAGCGCTGTGCGGCCCTCGTGCACGTGCTCGATTGCGCGACCCTCGAGCCGGGCCGAGACCCAGTGACCGACCTCGACGTGATCGAGGAGGAGCTTGCGAAGTACGGCGGCCTCGCTGATCGGCCGCGCCTGATCGCGCTGAACAAACTCGACGTGCCCGAGGCGCAGGAGCTCGCCGACCTGGTGACGCCGATCCTCGTTGAGCGCGGCTACGCCGTGCACCAAGTGTCGGCTGTGAGCCACGCAGGTTTGCGAGAGCTCACTTTTGCGATGGCCTCGGTCGTCACGGCAGCCCGTGCGGCCGCGCCCTTGCCAGATGCCACCCGCATCGTCCTTCGTCCCAAGGCGGTGGACGACCGCGGCTTCACCGTCACCCGCGAGGGTGACAGCTTCCGGGTCCGGGGGGAACGGCCCGAACGCTGGATGCGGCAGACCGACTTCTCCAATGACGAAGCCGTCGGTTTCCTGGCTGACCGGCTCGCCAAGCTCGGCATCGAGGAGCGGCTGGTCGAGCTCGGCGCGGTCCGCGGGGCCGAGGTCATCATCGGCGGCGAGGACGGCTGGGTCTTCGACTGGGAGCCCAGCATCGAGGCCGGCGCGGGGAGCCTGCCTGGTCCGCGGGGGACTGATCTGCGCCTGGACGGTCGCGCGTGAGCACTGCCCGTCCGGCCGTGTCAGCGGCCCGCCGCGTGGTGGTCAAGGTCGGGTCGTCATCTGTCGCTTCTTTCGCGGGCGGCATCGATGAACGTGCCGTCGCAGCCCTGGTCGATGTACTCGCCGCCCACCGGGCGGCTGGGCACGAAGTCGTCCTGGTGTCCTCCGGCGCCATTGCCGCGGGACTGGCCCCGCTGGGTCTCACCAAACGGCCGCGGGATCTCGCGACCCAGCAAGCGGCGGCCAGCGTGGGCCAGGGGGTGCTCGTCCACCGCTACACCGAGGCCTTTGCCCGGCACGGGATCACTGTGGGGCAAGTGCTGCTGACGGCTGATGACGTGATCCGCCGCTCGCATTACCGGAATGCCCAGCGAACGCTGTATCGGTTGTTGGAGCTAGGGATTCTCCCTGTGGTGAACGAGAACGACACTGTTGCCACCGACGAGATCCGGCTCGGTGACAACGACCGATTGGCGGCCCTTGTCGCCCACCTCCTGCACGCCGATCTGCTCGTCCTGCTCTCTGATGTCGACGGTCTCTATGACGGTGACCCTTCTCGTGGTGACGCGCACCTGCTCACCGACGTCTCGGGCGATGCTGACCTGGCTGGCGTCTCACTCGGGAAGCCGGGCCGGGCGGGTGTTGGTGTGGGGGGCATGGCCACCAAGGTCGAGGCGGCCCGGATCGCCACAGGGGCTGGCATGTACGTCGTCCTGACGTCGACGCTGCAGGCCGCCGAGGCTCTGGCTGGTGCCAAGGTCGGTACGTGCTTCACCCCGACGGCCACCCGGATCCCGACCCGGCTGCTGTGGCTGGCACATGCGGCGACGCCTCAGGGGAGGATCACCCTCGATGCCGGAGCCGTACGCGCGGTCGTCGATCGCCGCCTTTCTTTGTTGCCAGCAGGCATCACCGCAGTCGATGGTGAGTTCGAGGCGGGTGATCCGGTGGACCTGATCGACGAAAACGGCCACGTGATCGCCCGCGGGCTGGTGAACTTCGGAGTGACCGAACTCCCCGGGCTCCTGGGCCGTTCCACGCGCGATCTGGCCCGCGAGCTCGGACCGGCGTACGAGCGTGAAGTCGTCCACCGCGACGACCTGGTGCTGGTGCGTCGCTGACCACCTGGAGGTGCCGTGGACGACCCGGTGCCTCTCGCGAGCGCCCCGATGTGGCACGTCACACTGACCGTAGCCGGTGACGAGGTCGAGCCTGGCGAGATTCGGGCGGGTCTCGAAAGGCTCTCGCACGAGCACCCGTTCCTCCTCAACGGTCGCTATGCCTCGGACCGCGCGGAAGTGTCCTACTGGGAAGAGTCCGCCGACGTCGCCGACGCGGCGATTCTTGCGCTTCGGTTGTGGGAGACCCATCGCGCTACCGCCGGGCTGCCCGAGTGGGACGTGGTCGGGCTTGAGGTGGTCGATCAGGGGACGTTCCACCGCCGTGGGCAGGCGGGAGAGCTGACGGTGCGCCTCGCACCTGCTGGGGCTCTCCGGCCGTTCTGATGGGTTGCGCGCGTGAGTAGTGACGTCACACCTGGTGAGCGGACTCCCCTGATTCGCCCTCCAGCCCTCAATGCAGATGCCGAGCGGACTCCGACTCCGCTGGAGCTGTTCTTCGATCTCGCCTATGTGTTGGTGGTCGCTGAACTCGCTCTCAGCCTGGTTCCCGATGTGACGTGGTCGGGTTCAGCGGAGTTTGCCGGACTATTCACGATTGTCTGGTTCTCGTGGATGGGCTTCACCCTCTACGCGAATCGCTTCGATACCGACGACCTCGTGTTTCGGGTAGCAAAGCTCGCTTCGACCCTGGCGATCGCCGGTTGTGCTGCAAGCGCCTCGGCCGCCTTGGGGGAGCAGCAGGTAGCGTTCGGCATTTGCTACCTGGCCGGTCGAGTCATCTTGGCCTTGCTCTACTTTCGGGCGTGGTGGCACGTCCCCGACGCCCGGTCCACGATCAACTTCTACCTGTTTTCGGCAGTGGGCGTGGCTCTGCTCTGGGCTGTGTCGTTGCTCCTTCCGGCCCCGTGGATCTCTGTGCTCTGGGCCGTTGCCGTGCTGGTCGACGTCGCTGGCCCGTTGACGGCGAGCATCAGACGGCGTGGTCTCGCCGTCAACATGAACCACCTCCCCGATCGTTTCGGCCTGTTCGTGATTTTGGTGCTCGGGGTCGTCGTGGCCGGCATCGTCAACGGAGTGCATGACGTCGAGTGGGAGAGGGCATCCATCGCCGTGGCGGTGGCGGGCTTTGTGGTGGCTGCAGGGCTTTGGTGGACCTACTTCGACGTCACTGCGACCGTCAGCGCTGCCATTCTTGAACTGGATAGCGTTGAGAACGCAACCAGTGATGCGGGCGTCGGAGCTGAGGGGAGGTCATCGGAACCGGAGGCAAGCCACGGCCCGGACACCGACGAACGCTACGCGTCCTTCGTCTACGGGCACCTCCCGGTGACGCTCGGTGTTTCCCTGGCGGGTGTCGGCATCGAGGGCCTGGTGGTCCATCCGACTGATCCGCTCCCCTCGGTTGCCAGCTGGCTGCTGTGCATCGGTCTTCTGGGTTTCGTGCTGGGCTCGGCCGTGATCCTGGGGGGCACTCTGCAGCGCTGGCGAGCCTTGGTGGTGTGGCCGCTCGGGTCTGTGCCCCTACTCCTCGGGCTTGGGGCCGTGGGCGGTCCGAGCTCGTTGCTCTTCGTGCTTCTTTGCGCCGTCGTGGTTGTTGCCCTCGCGGCCATCGGAACCGCCTTGGTCCGCAAGACCACGGTCGAGCGTTGAGGCTGGCCGTATCTGCGGACAGGGATCCCTGGCCCGCAGAGCCTGAGGTTAGGGTCGCGTCCATGACTGACCAGCTGGAGGCTGTTCTCGACACCGCGCGCAGAGCCAAGGTCGCAGCCGTACGGCTGGCGAGCGCATCGCGGCAGGAGAAGGACGCGGCCTTGCTGGCGATGGCTGATGCGCTCGTGGCGCAGGCGCCGCGGGTCCTTGCCGCCAACGCCGTTGATGTGGCGCGAGCCCGCGAGGCGGGCACGGCCGACGGCATTGTGGACCGGCTCACCCTGACGGAGTCCCGGCTCAGGGATATTGCTGAGGCGCTGCGTGAGGTCGCCGACCTGCCGGACCCGGTGGGTGAGGTGATCCGCGGCTACACGCTGCCCAATGGCTTGCAGGTGCGCCAGGTCCGGGTGCCCCTCGGTGTGCTCGGCATCGTCTATGAAGCCCGGCCCAACGTCACCGTCGACGCGGCCGGGCTGGGGCTCAAGGCGGGCAATGCCGTTCTGCTTCGCGGGTCCTCGTCAGCCCACGACTCCAATAGCGCTCTCGTCGCTGTCATGCGGGAGGCGCTGGAGGCATCGGGGTTGCCGGCTGACGCCGTCCAGCTCGTCCCGGGAACGACCCACGAGGCGGTGAAGCACCTGATGACGGCGCGCGGCATGGTCGACGTACTCATCCCGCGCGGTGGTGCCGCCCTGATCCGGTCGGTTGTCGAGGGGTCGACCGTGCCGGTGATCGAGACGGGAGTTGGCAACTGCCACGTCTATGTCGACGCGGGGGCTGACCTCGACAAGGCGGTGCGGATCCTGTTGAACTCCAAGGCGCACCGGGTGTCGGTGTGCAACGCGGCGGAGACGTTGCTCGTCCACGTCGACGTGGCTGACGCCTTCCTTCCACTCGCCTTGGCCGCGCTGCGAGGCGCCGGGGTCACCGTGCACGGCGATGCCCGAATCCAGGCCCACGACACCGGCGATCATCCGTCCGTGGTGCCGGTGACCGACGAGGACTGGGGGATGGAATACCTCTCCCTCGACCTCGCGGCGGGCGTCGTCGACAGCCTTGAGGATGCCTTGGTGCACATCAGGCGCTGGGGCACGGGGCATACCGAGGCGATCGTCACCGACTCGGTCGCGGCGGCTCAGCGCTTCGTGGCTGGAGTGGATGCTGCGGCGGTCATGGTCAATGCCTCGACCCGGTTCACCGACGGGGGCGAGTTCGGGTTCGGTGCAGAGATCGGGATCTCGACCCAGAAGCTGCACGCCCGGGGGCCGATGGGGCTGCCCGAGCTGACCTCAGCGACGTACATCGTGACCGGCGACGGCCACATCCGCCTCTGATGTGGCGGGTGCAAGGACCCCTTGCACCGCTAAGAAGGGGGGCAAGGGGCCCTTGCCCCCATTAGCCCTCGACCCAGTCGGCCAGGGCGGGGTAGTCCTCGCCTCCTCGGCCCGCAGCCAGGGCGCCGTGACACTGCTCCAGAGCGGCCAGCGACACAGGCAAGGGGCGGTCAGACTCCCCAACGGCCAGGGCGAGGTCCTTGGCCATCAGGTCGAGGCTGAACGTGACCTCGGAGTGGTCGCGGGATTCGATCTGCTCTCCGCGCCAGTTGTACGTCCAGGAGAACGGGCCGTTGGCCACCGTGGACAGCGCGAGCTCACGGGGGATCCCGAGGTCGGCCGCAAGCCGCAAGCACTCACCGATCGCGGCCGTGGCTATGCCGTGCCCCATATTGCGGACGACTTTGACGGCCGCGCCGGACCCGACCGGACCGGCGTGGAACACCTTGGCCGGGTCGCACCAACACTCCAGGAGCGGCCGGGCGAGGGAGACGTCAGGCTCGGCGCCCCCGACGTAGGTCCCGAGCGTGCCGGCTTCGGCCAGCTCGACCGGGCCGAAGAGTGGGGCGTCCAGGTAGCGAAGGCCGAACGGCTCGAGCAGGCCCGCGAACCGGGTCGCGTCGCTAGGCCCGATGGTGGTCGCGTCGATGACCAGGCAACCCGGCCGGGCAGCCTCACTGATCCCGTGGTCGCCGCCAAGCACCTCGGCGACGGAGTCAGGGCCGAAGAGCACCAGCACGACGGCTTCCGCGCCCACCGCCGCATCAGCAGGAGTGGCAGCCGGTCGCGCCCCCGCGGCGACCAAGTCGTCGCTCTTCCCGGGTGAGCGGTTCCACACGCTCAGGTCATGCCCGGCCTCGAGCAGGTGACGCGCGATCGGGTGGCCCATCCGGCCGAGTCCCAGCACTGCCACTCGCATGGTTGGTCCCTTTCCGTCGGGGTGACCTCGCCGGCTGGCGCCAGCGGATGGCCGTCCAGCCGTGATCCTGGCAGAGATCCCCGCTAGGCTGCTGCCATGATCGGAGTCGCACTCACGGCCGTCGGCGCGCTCGCCGAGGAGGTCCCTGGCTCGGCTGACGAGATCGCGGCGCCCGCCTGGCTATTCGGGCTGTTGGCCTTCCTCACACTGGTCTTGATGCTCTACATCACCACGAGGTTCAACCGCGACCGCTGAGTACGTCCCCAGATCGGCCCCTGTCTCCGGCTACCGTCAGACGGTGGGATCTCGGCGAACAGGTCGCAAGCGGCTCGGTGTGATGGGCGGCACCTTCGACCCGATCCACCATGGGCACCTGGTCGCAGCGAGTGAGGTCGCGGCCCAGTTCGATCTGGACGAGGTCGTTTTCGTCCCCACCGGTGAGCCGTGGCAGAAGTCCCGACGGGTCATCTCGGCCGCTGAGGACCGCTATCTGATGACCGTCATCGCGACGGCTTCGAACCCTCGGTTTTCGGTGAGCCGCATCGACATCGACAGGGAGGGCCCGACGTACACCGTGGACACCCTGCGTGACCTGCACAGCGAGCGCGGCCCGGACTGGGAGCTCTACTTCATCACCGGCGCAGACGCGCTCGCTCACATCCTCACGTGGCGCGACGCCGAGGAGGTCGTGACCCTCGCGCACTTCGTCGGCGTGACGCGTCCGGGCCACACCCTCGCGGACCCCGGTCTGCCCTCCGGACGAGTCAGTCTGGTCGAGATCCCGGCGCTCGCAATTTCGAGTACGGGCTGCCGCGAAAGAATTGGTCGCAACCTGCCGATCTGGTACTTGGTGCCCGACGGCGTCGTCCAGTACGTCCATAAGCGAGATCTCTACCGCAGGAGCGAGCAGTGAGTGGCAAGCGGGCCAAGCCCAAGGGGGAGGTCGAAGCGCCCTCGGCTGCTGCTGACCCCTCACCGGATATGCCCAACGTGCCCTCCCGGTCCACCGCCACCGACCTCCTCGAGCGCCCCGATATCCAGGCCACGCCAGTCCTGCCGGGCCGGGCGCGCGCCGGCGCACGCAATGCGGCTCGCGCCGAGCGTCAACGCCGTGACCAGCGCCGGCGACTGATCGCGGCCGGCTGCGCCGCAGCACTGCTGTTCGGACTCCTCGGATGGTTCCTCGCCCATCGAGGCGACGGGGCCGAGGGCCAGGCGGCCGCCACCACGGGCCGTACCCAGTCCACGGTCCTGCTCCAGATCGGCGACCGGACGGTCACGGGGCTCGCCCTGCTCGCGACCGACCCAGCAAATGGTGACGGGGCAGTAGTGCTCCTCCCCACCCGTCTCATGGTCGATGTCGCGGGCTTCGGGCCGATGACGCTCGGGGCCGCGGCCGCGCTGGATCCCGCTGCAGCGGGCGCGAACGCCCTTGCTGACAGCTTGGGGGTCACCGTGGATGGCACGTGGGTGCTCGGCCAGCGCGGCTTCGCAGCCCTGGTCGATGCTGCTGGCGGGGTCACTGTCGACGTGGACACCGACATCAACGGCCCCGGCGCCAACAAGGACACCCAGGTCATCCTCATCCCCGCGGGCACTCAGACTCTCGACGGCGCCTCGGCGGTCGTCTACGCCTCCTTCCTCGGCGAGGGGGAGCCCGAGCAGAGCCGACTGGCCCGTTTGGACGCAGTTCTCTCCGCGGTCCTGGCCGGACTCCCGACCGACGCCGATGCAGCGACTCTCCAGCTCGGATCCCTGGGTTCCGGCTCGACGAGCACCTTGCCCGAGTCGTTGCCGACCTTCCTCACGAACCTGCGTAGCGCCGAGGCCAACACCTCGGTGGTCCACCGGACGTTGCCGGTCAAGACCATCGATGCGGGTGGCCCGGTGCCAGCCCTTGGCATCGACACCGTGGCGGCCTCCGCACTCGTCAAAGACCTCCTGGCTTCTTCGGCTGCAGCTCAGCGACCGGGCGGCGACGTCCGGGTGCTGGTGCAGAACGGGGTCGGCACTCCGGGTCTTGGCTCAAGTGCCCGGGACCTCCTCGTGGCCGAGGGTTTCACGTACGTCGCCGGCGGTAACGCGTCGTCCTTCGGGAACGCCACTTCGTTGGTCCTGATCACCGATGGCACCGCTGCCAAGAGGGCCGAGGGTCTCGCCATCGCCAACGCCCTCGGCTTGTCGGAGAAGTCGCTGCGGGTCACCTCGCAGGGGCAGAGCATTGCTGACGTCGTGGTTGTTCTAGGCAAGGACTACTCGCCTCCCAAGTGAGGAGAACGGGTCGGCCCGGGAACGTGAGATCCTTGAGTGCCCCTGTCACCTGTCGGAAAGTCTGGTCGTGACCGCACACCCCGAGTCCGTCACCCTTGTGATCGCTGCTGCCGAGGCGGCTGCCGACAAGTCGGCCGAGCACATCATGGCCTTCGATGTGTCGGAGCAACTCGCCATCACCGACGCATTCCTGCTGTGTTCCGCGCCGAACGACCGCCAGGTCATCGCCATCGTCGACGGCATCGAGGAGCGGCTGCGTGAGGACCACGGGGTCAAACCGGTCCGTCGCGAGGGTGCTCGTGAAGGTCGTTGGGTGCTGCTGGACTTCATCGACTTCGTCGTCCACGTCCAGCACACCGAAGAGCGGGTCTACTACTCCCTCGAGCGACTCTGGAAGGACTGCCCGACGATCCCGCTGCCGGCGTCGGTCACCGCACACGCCGTCCAAGCGTGAGCGATCCTGCAACTGCGCCGCGCCGAGTTGTCCTGTGGAGGCACGGCCGTACGGCGTGGAACGCCGAGGGTCGTTTCCAGGGCCAGCTCGACGTCGAGCTCGATGCGGTCGGCGTTGAACAGGCTGCCCGCGCTGCCCGCCTGCTCGCAGGGCTGCCCCCGGCGGCGGTCCTGTGCTCGGATCTCCTGCGCGCGAAGGCCACGGCTGAGCCGTTGCTGCGCCTGACCGGTCTCGCAGCGACGTACCACCCAGGACTGCGCGAGACCCACGGAGGCGCTTGGCAGGGGCTCACCGGGGTGGAGATGCGCGCGGACGACCACGGCAGTTTCACAGCTTGGCGGCGCGGGTCGGACCTGCCGGCCGGGGGGTCGGGCGAGCGCCGGTCCGAGGTCGGTCGGCGTGCCACGGAGGTGGTGCACAGGACTCTGGTCGATCTGTCGGCTGGTGGGGTACTCGTTGTGGTGACCCACGGTGGCACCGCGCGGGCGACCATCGGGACGTTGGTCGGCCTGCCGGTGGAGCACTGGGACGTCTTCGGGGGGCTCGCAAACTGTTCGTGGTCGGTCCTGGAGGAGACTCCCGTGGGAGGGTGGCGCCTCGCCGAGCACAACGCGGGGACGCTGCCAGAGGCTGTGGTCGGAGACGACCTGTGAGGAGTTCCCGGTGGGCGGGGTCGTCCCGATCTGGACGCGTTTTCGTCCATCCGTGACGTACGGCTATCCTTCTCGGGCTGGCCTTGGTCGGCAGAGTTGACCGTTCAGGGGCTATGGCGCAGTTGGTAGCGCGTCTGCATGGCATGCAGAAGGTCCGGGGTTCGAATCCCCGTAGCTCCACCCTTCACGGATCCGTCCACGTCCCACCGACACCAGCGCACGAGGTCAAGGCACGGCCGTTTTCCGCCGATGCTGGGGGAGTGAAGGCGGTGCGACGGTACGACGACGCCGTCGCCGCGGCCCTGCCCGAGGTGGCGGGGCTTCTTGCCGTCCTGTTCGTCGCTCTTGCCGTCCTCGACCCGATCGCGCTCCAGGGTGACACGGCGGTGGTCATGGCCACGGCCGCGGTTGCCACGGCCCTCCTGTTTGCTGGGGGATTTGTCTGGGTGACCCGCACCGGCGTCCCTGCCGGCTGGGGACATCCCCTGACGGCCGGGCTGTCCCTCATCGTTTCCGCGAACGTCCTGCTCCACCTTGGGCTTACCGGCGAGCTGTGGCAGACCAGCAGCTTGATGCTCGTGGTGGTCGGGCTCGGATCAGGGCTGCTTGATCTCCGCTGGTTCGCGACGGTGGTGGCTACGTCTTGGCTCGGCTGGGCCGTTGTGGTGGCCGTGTTCGCCGCCCGAACACCACTGCTCGTGCACTGGGTCACCGGCATGGTGGCGGCCACGCTCCTGGGGGTCGTGGTCAACTCCGCGCGGCGGCGCAGTATCGACGCTCTCGACCTGGCCAGGGCGAGCGCCGAGGAGGCGGCCGTTCACGACGTGTTGACTGGGCTGCTCAACCGGCGCGGCCTCGAACTCCTCGGTCGACCGATCGTCGCCTCAGCGCGACGCGCGGGGAACGCCGTGAGCGCGGTGTTCATCGACGTTGACGGACTGAAGGCGGTCAACGACGCGGGAGGCCACGCCGCGGGAGACTCAGTGCTGGTGGCGGTGGCGGACGGGCTACGACACGTGGTGCGCGCAGGGGATCTGGTGGCGCGTTGGGGTGGCGATGAGTTCGTCGTCGTGGGCCAAGGACCGGGAATGCCGCCACTTGATCTCGAACGCCGGTTGAAGGAGTGGATCGCCGCTGAACCTCCGCAGCCGGAGGAGATCTGGTCGCCGTCGGTTAGCGCCGGCGCTGCCATGCTCGCACCCTGGGATGACGGGGACCTGGACACCCTGCTCACGGCTGCGGACCGGGAGATGTATCGGCGCCGTGCGCTGCGCCGCGAGGTTGGGACCGTCCCACCAGCACCATCGCGCCAGGACTCCTAGTCCCCTCTTAGGGAGCGTGGGCAGGGTCGGTGGCGACATGCCACGATGGGCGCCCCGATGTGGAAGGGCTCGCGTGACGTTGCCGAAGGCCGTACTCGACCAACTCAAGGTCGTGCCCGGCGAGAAGTTCCAGATCAGTGACCACGACCCGGCATGGCTTCCTCTGGACCTGCGTGAGCTCGGCAAGGACGAACGCAAGGCCCGCGCCGCGGAACTCCTGGCTGACAACAAGCGCGAGCTGGCGCCCGCGCAGGACGTGCTCTACGCGGATGGCCGCAAGGCGTTGTTGCTCGTGTTCCAGGCGATGGATGCCGCTGGCAAGGACAGCACGATCAAGCACGTCATGTCCGGCGTGAATCCGCAGGGCTGCGAGGTGACGTCCTTCAAGCAGCCGTCCTCGGAGGAGCTCGCCCACGATTTCTTGTGGCGCTACGCCAAAGCCGTCCCGCAGCGCGGTCGGATCGGCATCTTCAACCGGTCCTACTACGAGGAGGTCCTCGTGGTGAAGGTCCACCCGGAGTGGCTCGACAAGCAGCGGCTGCCCCCCGGGGGGCGGGGAGAGAAGTTCTGGCAGCAGCGGTACGACGCCATCAACGACTTCGAGGAGCACCTGTCGGAGAGCGGTACCACGATCCTCAAGTTCTTCCTCAATGTCTCCCTCGATGAGCAGCGGAATCGGTTTCTCGCCCGCATTGGCGACCCGGCCAAGAACTGGAAGTTCTCCGGCGCCGACCTCGCGGAACGTGCCCTGTGGCCGGCCTACATGGAGGCCTTCGAGAGCGCGATCAACGCAACTGCGACCCATCACGCGCCGTGGTACGTCATCCCGGCCGACCGCAAGTGGGCGATGCGCGCGACCGTTGCCGACATCATCACCACGACATTGGCCAGCATGGAGCTCGCCTACCCAAGTCTGGACGACGCTGCGTTGGCCGCGTTGCAGACCGCGAAGGTTGCCCTCGAGGCCGAGGGGACCTGACCTGCGTCACGTCCTGTTCCTCGCCGACTCCCTCAGCTTTCACGGGCCAGAGCAGCCGGAGCGTCCTCATGACCCGCGGCTGTATCCGAACGTCTGCGCCGCCCTGTGGGCGGATGCGCTGGACGAGCCGGTGGCAGCAGACGTCGTGGCCCGCCTTGGGTGGACGGCGCGCGATGCCTGGTGGGCGATGACCAAGGACCCCAATGTCTGGGGAGTGCTGCTGCCGCGTGCGGATGCCTTGGTGCTCGGGGTCGGCCAGATGGACCACCTCCCGGCCGCGATACCGACCTGGATGAGGGAGGGGATCGCCTACGTCCGACCGGGGTCGGTGCGCAGGCAGGTCCGGGCGGGCTACGTCCGCGCCAGCCCGTACGTCATCCGCGCCACCGACGGGCGGCTCCGCCAACTGCCGCAACGCGCCACCGACCACTACCTGACCCGGATCGTCGAGGCGGCTCGGTTCTGGCGACCGGGGATCCCGGTGGTGCTGCTCGGCCCGAGCCCGCACGCGGCAGCGACCTACCCATCCCACCGACAGCACGCGCCGGCGGTCGTCGCGGCCCGCCGGTGGGCCGCCGGGCACGAGGTCGGCTTCGTGGACCTCGACCCGATCGTTTCGCCATCTCTGGCGGCGGGGACTGGGAACCCCGACGGCATGCACTGGGCCTGGGACGTGCACGCCGAAATCGGCGCCGCTGCCGCCCACTTTCTGGAGAGCTAGCCCCGCATCGTGGGCCAGGGAAGCCCGGCAACCGTCCAGACACCGGGGATTGGGTACCCTAGGCGCATGCGGCAGGCCCTGCTCCTTACCGGGCCGCGCTGACGAGACCGAAAGGACGTCGGCGCGGCGACCCCTTCTGCCTTCGGGCAAGGGGTCTTTTTGTTGCCCGTGGATCACAGCCCGCCCCGATGCGACTGACGAGGACGAGATGACCGAGACGACCGAGGCTCCTGAGCCGACCGTGACTCCTGCTGCTGCTGACGTGCCGTTCGACGTCCACGCGATGCAGGAGAAGTGGCTCGCCGTGTGGGACGAGCTGGCGCCCTTCCGCAGCGGCCGGCCGGACGACGATCGACCCAAGAAGTACATCCTCGACATGTTTCCGTACCCCTCGGGCGACCTGCACATGGGACACGCGGAGGCGTATGCGCTCGGCGATGTCCCCGCCCGCTATTGGGTCCAGCGCGGCTACAACGTGATGCATCCCATGGGGTGGGACGCCTTCGGTCTGCCGGCCGAGAACGCCGCCATCAAGCGCGGGGCGGACCCGAAGGCGTGGACCTACGAGAACATCGCGGTCCAGAAGGCGTCCATGCGGCGCTACGCCTGCTCTTTCGACTGGGACCGGGTGCTCAACACGTGCGACCCCGAGTTCTACAAGTGGAACCAGTGGCTGTTCTTGCGGATGTTCGAGCGCGGGCTGGCCTATCGCAAGGCCAGTAACGTCAACTGGTGTCCCCAGGACCTGACCGTACTGGCCAACGAACAGGTCGTCGGTGGGCTGTGCGAGCGTTGTGACACCCCGGTCACCAAGAAGAAGCTCACCCAGTGGTACTTCAAGATCACTGACTACGCAGACCGGCTGCTGGCCGACATGGCGGGCCTCGAGGGGAAGTGGCCCGAGCGAGTCCTGTCGATGCAGCGCAACTGGATCGGCCGTTCCACCGGTGCCGAGGTCGAGTTCGTCATCGAGGGTCGCGACGAGCCGGTCACGGTCTACACCACGCGTCCGGACACGTTGTTCGGTGCGACCTTCTTCGTTGTTGCCGCGGACTCCGACCTGGCGGCAGAGCTCGTTGAGGGCACGCCGGCAGAAGCCGAGTTCGCGACCTACCTCGAGGCCGTGAAAGCCAGCACCGAGATCGAGCGGCTCGCCACCGACCGCGAGAAGACTGGGGTGTTCCTGCATCGCTATGCCATCAATCCGGTCAACGGTGAGCGCTTGCAAGTGTGGGCGGCAGACTACGTCTTGGCCGACTACGGCACTGGCGCGATCATGGCCGTGCCCGCACACGACCAGCGCGACCTGGACTTCGCCCGCACCTTCGACCTGCCGGTGAGCGTCGTCGTCGCCACCGAGGCCGAGGACCCGGCGATCAGCGGTACGGCGACGCCCGGCGACGGTGAGCTGGTCAACAGCGGACCGCTGAACGGTCTGCGCAAGGGGGAGGCGATCGCCGCGATCACCGCGATCCTCGATGACGAGGGTCGCGGTCGGTCGGCAGTCAACTATCGGTTGCGCGACTGGCTGATCTCGCGCCAGCGCTACTGGGGTACCCCGATTCCGATCGTTCACTGTCCGGAGCACGGTGAAGTGGCTGTGCCCGAGGATCAGCTGCCCCTTTTGCTGCCGGATGCGGCTGGCCTGGATCTGAAGCCCAAGGGCACCTCACCCCTGGGTGCGGCGACCGAGTGGGTCACGACGACCTGCCCGACCTGTGGCGGACCGGCGACGCGCGATACCGACACCATGGACACCTTCGTCGACTCGTCCTGGTATTTCTTGCGCTTCGTCTCACCCAACCGCGACGACGTTGCCTTCGACGCCGAGGAGGTACGTCGCTGGCTGCCGGTTGACCAATACACCGGGGGAGTCACCCACGCGATCCTGCACCTGCTGTATGCCCGATTCTTCACGAAGGTGCTGCACGACCTGGGCATGATCGACTTCGAGGAACCGTTCACCCGCTTGATGAATCAGGGCATGGTCGGGATGGACGGCTCGGCCATGAGCAAGTCCCGCGGCAACATGGTGGCGCTTTCTGGCGAGCTCGAGCAGCACGGGGTCGACGCAATCCGCTTGACGATGGTGTTCGCGGGTCCGCCGGAGGACGACATCGACTGGGCGGACGTCTCTGCGCACGGCTCGGCGCGATTCCTGGCTCGGGCGCGCCGGCTGGCGGCTGACGTACGCGCTCCGCTGGGGGGCGATCCCAGCGCCGGCGACGCAGCGCTGCGCAAGGTCATTCACCGAACCGTGCACGACGTGACTATCGCGGTGGAATCCTCGCGATTCAACGTCGCGGTCGCACGGATCATGGAGCTGGTCAACGCTGGCCGGAAGGCGATCGACTCAGGCTGCGGTCCGGAGAACCCGGCCGTGCGCGAGGCTGCTGAGGCGATGGCGATCCTGCTGTCGCTGGTCGCCCCCTACACAGCTGAGGAGTGCTGGGAGCTGCTCGGCCACCAACCGACGGTGGCCCTGGCAGGCTGGCCGGTGGTCGATCCGGCCCTGCTGGTGGAAGACACCGTGACCTGCGTCGTCCAGGTCTCCGGCAAGGTTCGTGACCGCCTCGATGTTGCCCCCGACATCGGCGAGGACGACCTGAGGGCGCTAGCCCTGGCCGCTCCCGGAGTGGTCACCGCCCTGGCAGGGGCCGAGATCCGCACGGTCATCGTGCGCGCGCCCAAGCTCGTCAACGTCGTCCTCGCCTGAACGGGCGCTACCCTCTCGCCATGCCTGGACAGGTGGCGCTCGTCACGGACTCGACGGCCTACTTGCCCGCCGACCTGCTGGTGCGGCACGCCATCACCGTGGTCCCGGTTCAGGTGGTCATCGATGGGACTTCCTTCGACGAAGGTGACGTCAAATCGTTGGCCCTCCTGCACGCTCTAGGAACTGGCCGGCCGGTGACCACGTCCCGCCCCAGCCCCCAGGCTTTCGCCGATGCCTACGCGGCTGCCGCAGACGCGGGTGCGCCGTCGGTGGTGTCCGTGCATCTGTCCGCCGACCTTTCGGGCACGGTCGAGTCGGCGACCCTTGCGGCGGCGGAAGCGAGGATCCCGGTTCATGTCGTGGACTCGCGGGCCATCGCCATGGCGCTGGGGTTCGCTGTGCTGGCGGGAGCGCGCGCAGCCGACTTGGGGCGCGACGGTGACCAGGTGACCCACCTCGTCGAGGACCGCTGCCAAGCGACTCGATCGTTCTTCTACGTCGACACCCTCGAGTACCTCAAGCGTGGGGGGCGCATTGGTCCGGCGGCGGCCATGCTGGGCTCGGCATTGGCCGTGAAGCCGCTGCTCCACATCGCCGACGGTCGGATCGCGCCCCTGGAGCGAGTGCGCACGGCATCCCGGGCCATCGCCCGTCTCGAAGAGCTCGCCGTCGAGTGCGCGGGCGAGCGCCGTGTCGATGTCGCGGTCCAGCACTTGGACAACGCCGCGCGCGCCGGCGAGGTCGCTGAGCGGTTGCGGGCCCGCGTACCCGGTCTTGGCGAGCTCGTGGTCGAGGAGGTCGGGGCCGTTGTTGGCTGCCACGTGGGCCCTGGACTGCTCGCAGTCGCTGTCAGCCCGCACTAAGCCGAGGGACGATGAACCTCGCCCTGATCGTGCTCGCGGCCGTGATTGGCTATCTCGTGGGTGCCATCTCCCCAGCGACCCTGATCGCGCGAGCCCGCGGAATCGATATCGCGCACTCCGGTTCGGGCAACCCTGGCGCAACCAACGTGGGTCGCGTCCTCGGGCGATGGACCGGCGTCGTCGTCGGGTTGTTGGACGTGGTCAAAGGCTTGGTTCCCACACTCGCCTTTCTCCCCTTCGGAGAGATTCCACCGCTCGTCGCAGGCGTGGCGGCTGTGCTTGGTCACTGCACCTCGCCGTGGCTGCGCGGTCACGGAGGCAAAGGGGTGGCCACATCGCTCGGAGCGATCCTCGGAGTGCACCCGCTGGCGGCGCTGGGCTGCCTGCTTGTCTTCGGCATCGTCTTCGCTTTCACCCGCTGGGTAGCGCTGGCCTCGGTGTCGGCGGCCGGGTCCTTGCTGATCGGTTCCATGCTGTTCGCTGCAGCTGAGCCGGCCGGGCAGGCGGCGACCGTCGTGTGGGCTAGTGCCCTAGCCGTCATCGTCCTCTGGCGGCACAAGAACAACTTGCTCGACCGCTGGCGCAACGGCCCGCGGCTCGAGGAGTCCTAGCCGGACGCGCGAGCTGAGCTGGTTCGGCCCCACACTGGTTCGTCCCCAGGCCGCCGTCCTCCACAGATCACTTCGGCAGCCTGACGCGATCGGGTGCCGGACGGCCAGAGTCGCCAGATGGCCTGGCTTTCTCGTCGAGTCTCGGACGAGATGCAGGCCCTTGCCCGTCGCCGGCTGGGCGACCTGACTCGCCCGCGCAGTCGTCCGGAGGCCCCGCTGACCGACCCTCTGCCAGCAGCCGGAGCCCCGCCCGCGATCCAAGGGCGTAGGGGTCGGCTCTCGGATGACCTGGCGGCCCGGCTGCCCGCCACCCTTCGGGACGGTCGGGTTGCGGTCAGCCGTGCGGCAGCGAGCGGGCTCGCCGTCCTCGCGGTTGTCGCGCTCGTGCTGGCTGGCTCGTACGCCTGGCGGGCGCGGTCGGTGGAGGCGGTCCTCCCGGCTGACCCGGGGGCGTCGAGCGGCTCGAAGGCCGCCTCGGCTTCAGCCGGGTCCACGCCTTTGGTCTCGACGTCGGCGAGTCCGGCGAGCCCGACCGGTGTGGTGGTCATCGATGTTGCCGGCAAGGTGCGCCAACCTGGTGTCGTACGGCTTCCGCTCGGCTCGCGGGTCGTCGACGCCATCGCTGCCGCGGGAGGCGTCAGGGGCGACGTGGATCTCACCACGTTGAACCTCGCGCGGGTACTGGCTGACGGGGAGCAGGTCCTGGTCGGGGTCGCGGGAGGGTTGCCCACCGCGGGCGGCCCAACGACAGCCTCCGCCGGCCCGGAGGGGGTGATCGACCTCAACTCGGCCACACTCGAACAGTTGGACACCTTGCCGGGCGTCGGGCCGGTGCTCGCGCAGCGCATCCTCGACTGGCGGACCGCGCACGGCCGATTCTCGACCATCGATGAGTTGCGCGAGGTGTCCGGCATCGGGGATGCCCGATTCGCCGACCTGTCGACGCGGGTGCGCGTGTGATTCCGCGTGACCGCGCGCGCCCCGACCTTCGACTGGTTCCCTCAGCCGTGGCGGCCTGGGTCGCCGCCCTGACAGCAGCTCCGATCGTCCTTCGCGCGCCGGTTGCGGCCGCACTCGGCGGGGTCGCACTTCTGATTGTCGCCCTGGCCCTCCTGTCTGGACCTCGCCGTGGACCGGCGCGGGTGGCTGTTGCTGCTGCCCTCGCGTGTGCCGCTGCGGTGGTGATCGGTGTGGTCCTTCGTTCGGTTGCCACCCAGAGCGGGGTGCTGGCCACCCTGGCGAGGGACCGAGCCGTGGCCACCGTCGAGCTGGTCGTGACCTCCGATCCGACGCCGCTGCGCCCGCGCAAGGGTGGCTTCGGTGCGGCGGTGGACCAGGTGGTCCTGCACGGACGGGTCGAGGTGGTGGATGCACGGGGACATCGCTGGCAGACGCGGGTGCCGGTGGTGATCCTCGCCAGGGCAGATCAGTGGCGAGATCTGTTGCCCAGTCAACGCATTCGGGCCGACGTACGGCTTGCGCCGCCGCGACCCGGCGACGGCGTCGCGGCCCTCCTGGTGGCGCGAGGTCCGCCGAGCGCCGTCGGCCCGCCGAGCTGGCTGCAGCGCATCGCGGGCGGTCTGCGGACCGGGCTGCGCGATGCGGTGGCCGGGCTCCCCGCCGCCGAGCGAGGGTTGCTCCCAGGTCTGGTTGTGGGAGATACGACCGAGATGCCACCAGCGGTCGTGGAGGATTTCCGGACGGCCGGCCTCACGCATTTGGTTGCCGTCAGCGGCGCAAACGTGGCCATTGTGTTGACGGCTGCGCTGCTCGCCGCCCGGTGGGGTGGGCTGCGGGCACGGAGCGTGCCCGCCGCGGGACTGCTCGCCGTCCTCGGCTTCTTGATCCTGGCCCGGCCGGAGCCATCGGTTCTGCGGGCTACCGTGTGTGGGGTTGTTGCCGTGGTGGCCCTGGGCCGCGGTGGCCGGGCCGCGGGCGTTCCCGCGTTGTGTGCGGCAGTCGTGCTGCTGCTGCTCACCGACCCCGGGCTGGGCCGGTCGTACGGCTTCGCGCTCACTGTCCTCGCCACGGGCGGGTTGCTCGTGCTCGCTCCGACTTGGCGGCGCTGGTTGTCCCGCTGGTGCGCCCCGGCCTGGGCCGATGCGATCGCTGTGCCGGCGGCCGCTCAGCTGGCCTGCGCCCCGGTCCTCGCCATGCTCAGCGGCACCGTCAGCCTGGTGGCCGTCCCGGCCAACCTGCTCGTGGCGCCTGCAGTCGCCCCGGCAACGATCCTCGGGGTACTCATCGCCTTGGTCGCTCCGATCGCTCCGCCGGTCGCGCACCTCCTCGCGCTTGCGGCCTGGGCGCCGACCGCGTGGATTGTCCTCGTGGCCCGGCTCGGGGCGCAGGTTCCGGGAGCTTCCGCGCCGTGGCCGGAGGGCGTACCCGGGGGTCTGCTCCTGTTCGGCCTCGTCGTCAGTGTCTGGTGGGTCGGCCCCTGGCTCCTCCGCCATCGCGGAGCGGCAGCGGCGCTGGCGACTCTTGTTCTGCTGCTCGCCTCGCCGCTGGGTCCGCGAACCCCGTGGCCGCCGGCCGAGGCCCGCGCGGTGTTCTGCGATGTGGGCCAAGGCGACGCGGTGGTCATCCCAACCACTCCTGGACACGCCCTCCTCGTCGATGCCGGCCCGGATCCGGACGCGGTCGACGATTGCTTGCAGGACCTAGGGATCCAGGCCCTCGACGCGGTGGTGCTGAGCCATCTCCATGCCGATCACGTCGAGGGATTGCCTGGAGCCCTGCATGGCCGGACAGTCGGGGAGATCGTGGTCGGACCGATCGACGAGCCGCCCGAGCAGGCCGTGCGGGTGCAGGGCTGGGCCGCCGCGGCAGGGATTGGTGTGCGGCGGGCTGAGTACGGCGAGCGCCGCGAGGTGGGCGGGGTGGCTTGGCAGGTGGTGTGGCCGAGCCGCGTCATTCGCGGTGACGGTTCGGCGCCCAACAATGCGAGCGTGGTCCTGGTGCTCGACACCGCAGGCATACGGATCCTGCTCACCGGTGACGTCGAGATCGCGGCGCAGGCCGCGCTCGTGCCGCTGCTTGCCGGGCTCGATCCGCCGGTTGACGTCTTCAAGGTCCCGCATCACGGGTCGAGGTCACAGGATCCGCGGCTGTTGCCCGAGGTGCGTCCTCGACTGGCGGTTGTCTCCGTCGGCACCGGCAATACCTATGGTCATCCGGCACCGGAGACCCTCGCCGCGCTGGCCACCCTGGGGATCCCCGTGTTGCGGACGGACTTGTCGGGAGCGGTGGCTGTCGTCGGGTCCGGCGCTGACGTTCGGCTGGTTTCGCAGCGATGAGCCGGGGCGCCGCGACCCTGGGGGAGCCGGGTGGCATGCTGACCGCGATGACTCCCTGGCTCACCCTCGTGACCGGCACCGAGAGCCTGCTCGCTGACCGGGCTGTTGCTGCCGCCGTGGCCGCCGTACGCGCGACCGACCCCGACCTCGAAGTGCACACGGTCGAGCCGGGCAGCGTCGAGCCTGGCGAGCTGACCGCGATGGCCAGCCCGTCGTTGTTTGGGGGAACCCGCGTGATCGTGGTGCGGGGAGGTCATGAGCTTGGGGCCGACCTGACTGCAGAGCTCGTTGCGCTGATCGGGGACCGGCCTGAGGACGTCCATCTGGTGATCACCCATTCAGGTGCGGCCAATCGCGGCAAGCTCGTGCTGGAGGCGGCCCGCAAAGCGGGTGCTCACGAGGTGTCGGCGGTGCCGCTCAAGAAGTTCAAGGACCGGCTCGCCTTCGTGACCGCGGAGTTCCGCAAGGGCCGCCGGAGCCTTGATGACGACGCCGCGCAGGCGCTGTTGGAGTCGATCGGTGATGACGTACGCGAGCTGGCGTCCGCCTCTTCGCAGTTGATGTCCGACACCGAGGGCGTGGTCGACCTGGCCGCGGTGCGCCGCTACTACGCGGGTCGGGCCGACGTGACTTCCTTCGCTGTGGCGGACCGCACGGTGGAAGGCCGTACGGGCGAAGCAGTGGGGTTGCTCCGACACGCCCTGGCCTCCGGCGTGGCACCGGTCCTGGTCACCAGTGCCCTGGCGACCCAACTGCGATCCCTCGTGCTGGTCGGCTCCGCCCCGCGGGGGCTCTCCCAGGCTGAGGTGGCCCGGCACGCCGGCCTGCCGCCATGGAAGGTTGACTCGGTCAGGCGTCAGCTGCGCGGGTGGGACGGGGACGGCATCGCGCGCGCGATCCAGGCCGTCGCCCGGGCCGACGCGGTGGTCAAGGGAGCGGGCGGTGATCCGGCGTATGCGCTGGAGCAAGCGCTCGTGACTGTCTCTACCTCACGTGCGTCCTGACCTGTCCTTCCAACGCGTGCCCCTCGGCATGCAAAACGGCGCCGCACCCTCAAGGGGAGCGGCGCCGTTTTGAGCGTCAGGGTGGTGCGGTGAGCAAGAGGTCAGGCGGCGAGGGCTGCGGCCTGCTTGGCCATCGCGGACTTCTTGTTGGCCGCCTGGTTGCTATGGATGATGCCCTTGCTCACGGCCTTGTCGAGCTTGCGCGAGGCCTCTTGGAGGGCCGCGTTGGTCTTCGCGGCGTCGCCGGTGGCGGCTGCCTCACGGAAGGACCGGATCGAGGTCTTCAGCGACGACTTGACCGCCTTGTTGCGCAGGCGCGCCTTCTCGTTCGTCTGGATCCGCTTGATCTGGGACTTGATGTTTGCCACGACACTGCTTTCCATCGACTTCGGGTGGGGGTGGTCGCGCCCGGTTCTGGGCAAGCGGCAACCGCGCCTGAGCGCCCGCCAAGGGTAACAGCGGACCCCCGGGCGGCTCAAACTCGCGCATGAGTCTGGCGGCGGTCGTCTGAGCGGGGATGTGGGGAGAGGGGCCCGGGGGATGCCGGCTTGCCTGCCATCCGTCCTCGCTGCGCTCGTCCACCCGCCGGGCCCGCCGCGGCTGCGCCGGCATCCCCAGGCCCCTCCCCGCACGACGGAGGGCCGGGCCGCCAGCCCCAAGGTCTTAGCGCCAGCCGGTACGGCGTTCGAGCCACTCCATCGTCGCTACTGAGGAGCGTCTCTGAAACTGCCGAACGGTGGGGAGCCCGGGCGCCTGAGGTCCCCGACTCGCCTCGGCCCAGAAGCCGGCCAGCGCTGCGATGACCGTGGTGAGCGCGTCGGGGTCGACGTCGGCCAGCAACGGGTGGGTGCGGCTGATCTGTTCGGGATCGCCGCCGCCGATGCTCGCCACGCTGCAGAGAAAGACTGCGAGGTCGGTCCAGGGAGCGCCGAGTGAGGCCCACGGCCAGTCCACGAAGACAACGCCGGTGTCGGTGAGCAGCAAGTTGTCGGCTCGGATGTCGAGGTGCACGAGGCTGTCACCCGCCAGCGCTGCCTCGATGGGTGCCGATGCGGCCAGCAAGCGGTCCAGATTCCGCACCGCCCACAGTTCCAGGTCGACGGGGGGATCAGCGGCCAGCCTCGGCCAGGCCGTGAAGGACTCTCCTTCGTTCTCCCAGACGGTGCGCAGGTCCGGGAGCGGTGACGGGGTCAGCCGTCGGGAGAGCACGGTGAGCCCGTCCAGCACCATCGCGAGCTCGTCGGTTTGCCAGGGCGTCGCGGGGTGCTGGCCGTTCACGTCGGTCAGGGCCAGCGCGACCCATTCCCCGTCGTCGTAGGAGCCGAGGAGCTGGGGAGCCGGGAGGCCTGGCGGCAAGGCGCTCATGACCGCGATCTCCCTCCGGTGGATGCCGGGAGTGTCCGGGTTCAGGGAGGTGCCGACGGCCTTGACGAAGGCCCGACGACTGTCGGCGAGTGCGACTCTGTCGGCTGTACCGGGGGAGAAGCCGCCCGCCTGCGACACCGCTTCAACCACCGGTGACCCAAGGATTCCCTCGACACCGGCGCGCACGAGCTCCGGCAGGTCCGACCAACCGATGCGTACGCCTCCGTCGACCATGGGTTACCAGCCGTGCCGGGCCTGGAGGGCGTCGGCAATCTCGGCGAACCGGTAGCGGTCCAGCGCTGAGCCTTCTCGACGGACAGCTTCGTCGGAGACGGCGAGGACGAAGTCCAGCCGCACGGCGCTGGTTCGCCGCTGCGGGTCCCAGGCCCCGCTGCCGATCACCAGCCAGCGCGGGTCACCGTGGTGCGGCTGGCTCGAAAGCGGGACCACCCCGAGCAGCCCGGGGCGAATCGTGGACATCACGACGACAGGTCGGTCCTTGCCGATCTTCGGGTTCTCCTCGTAGGGCACCCAAGTCCACACGATCTCGCCCGGGTCTGGCTTGTCGTCGTCCTTTGGCGCGTACTCGAAGGTGAGCCGCTGGGTCCAACGTTGGGCCGCGCCAGGGCCAGGTGGCGGGACAGGTTCCGAGGTCCGCTGCTTGCGCGGGGCGGTCCTGGTGGGCGACGGAAAGCGGCTCGGCGAGCGCGGCTGCTGGCGGCTCGACCGATGCAGGCCGAGGCGGTCGAGGATGCGGCGCAGCACACCTTGAGGCTAGGGGATCCCGAGTGTGCGTTGGGTGCGCGGGTGGCCCGCTCGCCCATGGGACGATGGACCTGTGGCTCCCCCGTCTGCATCGATCGTGCCTGCACCCGGCGCCACCGACCCCCAGCTGCTCCGCAACTTCTGCATCATCGCCCACATCGATCACGGCAAGTCCACGCTCGCTGACCGGATGCTCGGCATCACCGGAGTGGTCGACGCCCGCGACATGCGCGCGCAGTACCTCGACCGCATGGACATCGAGCGCGAGCGGGGCATCACCATCAAGAGCCAGGCCGTCCGCCTGCCTTGGAAAGGCCTGGATGGCAAGACCTACATCCTCAACATGATCGACACCCCGGGCCACGTGGACTTCACCTATGAGGTGAGCCGCAGTCTCGCCGCCTGCGAGGGTGCGGTGCTGCTGGTCGATGCTGCGCAGGGTATCGAGGCGCAGACGCTGGCCAACCTCTATCTCGCCCTTGAAAATGACCTGCACGTGATCCCGGTGCTCAACAAGATCGACCTGCCCGCGGCGCAGCCGGACAAGTTCGCGGCCGAGCTCGCCAAGCTGATCGGCTGCGATCCCGAGGACTGTCTGCGCGTCTCCGGCAAGACCGGCGACGGCGTCGGCGCGCTGCTCAACGAGATCGTCACCCAATTGCCGCCGCCCGTCGGGGACGCCACGGCCCCGGCCAGGGCGATGATCTTCGACTCCGTCTATGACACCTACCGCGGCGTCGTCACCTACGTCCGGGTCATCGACGGTCACCTCAGCCCGCGCGAGCGGATCCTGATGCTGTCCACCGGCACCACCCACGAGCTGCTCGAGATCGGCGTCATCAGCCCCGAGCCGGTGCCGAGCAAGGGGCTCGGCGTCGGCGAGGTCGGCTACCTCATCACCGGGGTCAAGGACGTCCGCCAATCCCGCGTCGGTGACACCGTGACCAACTACGCCAAGCCGGCCAAGGAGGCGCTGAGCGGCTACAAGGACCCGCTGCCCATGGTCTTCTCGGGCCTCTATCCACTCGACGGCTCCGAGTACCCCGTGCTGCGCGAAGCACTCGACAAGCTGCAGCTCAACGATGCCGCGCTCGCCTATGAGCCAGAGACCTCGGTGGCCCTGGGGTTCGGCTTCCGCTGCGGCTTCCTCGGCCTGCTTCACCTGGAGATCGTCCGGGAGCGGCTGGAGCGCGAGTTCGGCCTCGACCTCATCTCCACCGCGCCGAACGTCGTCTATCGCGTGGAGATGGAGGACGGCACTGAACGCGTCGTCACCAATCCCAGTGAGTTCCCTGGTGGCAAGATCGCCGCCGTCCACGAGCCAATGGTCCGCTCTACGGTGATCGCCCCGAGTGAGTTCATCGGCGCGATCATGGAGCTGTGCCAAGGCCGCCGAGGCACCCTGCTGGGCATGGACTACCTGTCGGAGGAACGCGTCGAGCTGCGCTACACCCTGCCGCTGGGGGAAATCATCTTCGACTTCTTCGACGCCCTGAAGTCACGCACCCGCGGCTACGCCTCCCTCGACTACGAGCCCACTGGTGAGCAGGTCGCCGACCTGGTGAAGGTCGACATCCTCCTGCAGGGTGAGGCGGTTGACGCGTTCTCCGCGATCGTCCACAAGGACAAGGCGTACGGCTACGGCACGTTGATGACCGGCAAGCTCAAGGACCTGATCCCGCGCCAGCAGTTCGAGGTGCCCATCCAGGCCGCGATCGGCGCACGGGTCATTGCGCGCGAGAACATCCGGGCGATCCGCAAGGACGTACTCGCCAAGTGCTACGGCGGCGACATCACCCGTAAGCGCAAGCTGTTGGAGAAGCAGAAGGAAGGCAAGAAGCGGATGAAGATGGTCGGCCGGGTCGAGGTGCCCCAGGAGGCCTTCATCGCAGCGCTGTCCACTGACGACACCGGAGCCAAAAAGTGAGTGAGACACGGGTGGGGGAGGTGACCCCCGGCCGGCTGATCGCGGTCTGTGTCGTGCACGCGCTGATCCCCGACACTGGTGGCTCCCTCGACGAGACCGCGATCGACAAGCGTCCGATCGAGGGGCCGGTTCACGTCGCCGCGCTCGGCGTTGCCGGTGACACCCAGGTGGACACCCGACACCACGGGGGAGTCGACCAGGCCGTTTATGCCTACGCCCGCGAGGATTCCACATGGTGGGCCGAGCAGCTCGGACGAGACGTACCGCCGGGGATCTTTGGGGAGAACTTCGCGACCGAAGGCATCGACGTCACGGGCGCGGTCATCGGCGCGCGCTGGCAGGTCGGCGCGCCGGGGGTGGGGCCGATCCTGAGAGTGCGCACCCCTCGCGTGCCGTGCTCGACCTTCCAGGCCGCCTCGCTGGTCGAGCGCCAGATGCGGCCGCGAATGCGCTCGATGCCCCGGCAGAACGCTTCGTCGAACGCCATGCCCCGTACGCGGCCGTCGGCCCCTGCGAGGTTCTGCTGTTCGCCCGGGTCGTCGGCGAGGTCATAGGCCTCCTCGAGGAGCGTTCCTGCCGTGAGGTCGTAGGTGCACAGGTATTTCCAGCGCGCAGAACGCAACGACCCCAGCACCGCCACCGACTTCCCCCCCGTGTGGAGGTGTGTGCGCACCTCCTCGGCGAGGACCGGACGCCCCGCTTTCGTGGCCCCCTCGGGCGCCAGGAGCGGCAGGAAGGAGACGCCTTCGATGCCGACAGGGACCGGGACGCCGAGCGTCTCCAACACTGACGGCATCACGTCCAGCAAGCTGACCGAACCCTCCACGCGGGTAGGGCGGTCGAAGGGCGCGGGGCCACGGATCACGAGCGGGACCCGCAGCAACTCGTCGTAGAGCTGGCGGCCGTGAAGCAGCATCCCGTGCTCGCCGAACGACTCGCCGTGATCCCCCGTCACGATAAGCAGCGTGTCGTCAAGCAGGCCGGCGGACCT
>JANPBY010000028.1:0-1971 GCA_031430645.1 Actinomycetes bacterium | reverse complement strand
AACGCGAAATACGGTACCCCGGCTTCTGCGGGGAGTTCGACCAGTTGTGTATCGGGGATCATCTCGGCTAAGAGCGCGCGCCGATAGGGCGTTGATCAGTTGGTGGGGCTCCAGCGGTCGGCCCATTTGATGAGTTTGATCGTGATGATGAGCGCGGTGGCCAGGGCGAACTGTCCGAGGCGATGGACGATGCGGCGGTCGGTGTTGCGGCGGAGTTGTCCGAAGTTCGACAGCCACGAGTTCGATCGTTCGACGGGCCAGCGCAGGCCGAGCGGGACGGGGAGCTTCTTGCGGGTCCGGGCGTGGGCTCGACGCGGGGTTCGCCGCTTGGCGCAGATGACATCGACCAGGCCGCGTTCCGTGCAGGCGGTCGCGACACGGGTGTTGTCGTAGCCGCGGTCGAGGTGCAGGGTCTCGATCTCGGCGAGCAGCCCGCGCCCGGCGACGGCGTCGAGGGTCGGGGCGGCGAGCATCACGTCGTTGCGGTTGGCTCCGGCGGTGGCCCACCCAACCGGGATGCCGGCCCGGTCGGTGAGAATCGACCACTTCCAGCCCGTCTTTCCTCGGTCGGTGGGGTTCGGGCCGGTGCCCTCGCCCCCGCAGGGGGCCTTGTGTTGGGACCCGTCGATGGCCACCTCGGAGAAGTCGAGGCCGATGATCCGGTCGTACCCGGCGATCGCTTCCGCGACGAGGAGGTCGAACACGCCCGCCGCGGTCCATTCGTCGCGGCGTCGCCGCAGGGTCGTCTCGGAGCCCTTGCCGAGACGACCGGCGACGTCCCACGAGCAGCCCGTGACGAGCCGGAACAGGATCGCTTCGAAGCAGTCACGATCCGGGACCCGCGGGCGATGACAGCCCAGCGGGTGGCTGTCGTGGGGCGGGTTCGGGAGCAGCGGTTCAACAGCTGCCCAGGCAGCCTCCACCACACGGGGATGAAGCGCGAGCATGCTGGAGACCTCCACCAGGTCGTTGGTCGATGGGACGCACCCGGCATCAAAACCGGGCCATCACCACGACCGGTGGATGGTCACCTCAACCGCCTATCGGCGCGCGCTCTTAGGGACCTTCGGCCGTTCCCGAGAGCGACGCTGAGGTGCAGAGTGACGGGCGAACGCCGTCTGAGATGAGGACGGAACGGACCAGGGAACGAGGGAGCGCCATGAGACGGTCAGTCACCTTGCGATGGAGCGGAGCAACAGCCACGCTCGCTCTGGTGTTGAGCCTCGTTGCGGGGAGCATGGCGGCGACGCCGGCGACGGGAACGACCACAAGTCAACCTGCGACCTACGTGGTCGACTTCGTAGCGACCGCCGGCTCTGGGATCGACATGAACGATGTTGGGGACGTCATCGGGACCTCCCGCCTCGACACCGGCTGCGGGTCCACCTGCCTTCCCCCCGAAGACACTGTCGTCTGGCGCGGGGGCCAACGGATCATGCTGCCGAACCCCACTCCCACACTCACGCCGATCTTCCTCAGCGACATCAACAACCAGGGATGGATCAGCGGGTCCGTCGGGGTCCCTGGGACTACCACCCATGCGGTCGTGTGGAAGCCGAGTGGAACCACGTACACCGCCATCGACCTCGGGAGCCTCCCCGGCAAGACCATCTCCACCGCGGTAGGGATCGATGATCTGAATCGGGTCGTCGGTTGGTCCACGACCCAGAACTTCCCGCCCAGCGGCGCGCCGTTCCTGTGGACCGAGGCGGGCGGCATGATCGATCTCACCACACTTGGCTCCCCGCTGGAGGAGCCGCTCGGGATCAGCCCCGGTGGAACGGTGGCCACCCACGGCACATGGTTCGACCTCGACGACCCCACCAACGTGCACATCCTGGCTCCACCGCCAAGTGGCCTTCTCGTGGAGGCCTCCGGCGTGGCCATCAACGACGCGGGTGACCAGGCCCGCTTCTTGGTCACCAATGCGGGACAAGCCCTTGACTACCCGTTCCGGTATCACCACGAAGG
>JANPBY010000027.1:0-68320 GCA_031430645.1 Actinomycetes bacterium | reverse complement strand
ACCATCGGCTCGCCTGGTCGTGCCACAAAGCTCTCACCGCTGGGGCGCCGCAGCGTGACCCCCGTAGTCGCCCGCCTGAAGATGAACTTCCCGCCGCTCTTCTCCAGCCGAGCCCACATGCTGTCGACCGCTTTTGCCGGCAGCTCGCGCGGTGCCCAGTCGGGTTGAGCACGGCGTACGTCCTCGTGATGGACGAGGTATTCGAAGGCGTTGGCGTTGGCGTCGACCCCGGGCAGGTTGAACATCGAAAAGGTCGGCGGCCCCGTACGAACTCGCTCGACGAGCTCAGTGAAGTCTCGCTGGGCCGCTTTGTCCTGGACGCGACGGGTCCAGGAGGACATGGGGGGAATGATGATTCCGGCGTTGGCGTCGGGGCGCCCCTCCCGGATCACCAGGTGGGCAGCCAGATCGCGGGCCGTCCAGCCCTCACAAAGGGTGGGAGCGTCTGGACCTACCTCGTCGAGAAGATCTGAGAGGGCTGCGCGCTCAATGCTGGAAAGACTCATGCGCCTAGCCTAAGAACGATCAGTCGGCGCCGCCTGTTGGGGGTGGCTGATCCCTGGTGGGCTGAGAGACTTCTGGCGTGTCAGACCTAGCCGCCGATGTCGAAGTCCGTCTCACGCGTGATGTCCAAGGACTGGTGGTGGCCGTCACCCAGCAGTGGGACACCCGAGAAGTTCTGATGGTCGGGTGGATGGACGACGAGGCTCTGCACCGCACCCTGACCAGCGGTCGGGTCACCTACTGGAGCCGGAGCCGTCAGGAGTACTGGCGTAAAGGCGACACCTCCGGCAACGTTCAGCAGGTCCGCGAGGTGCGGCTGGACTGTGACGGGGACGCGCTGTTGGTGCTGGTCGACCAGACAGGTGGGGCCTGCCACACCGGCGACCGCTCCTGCTTCGACGCTGATGTGCTGCTGGCGGCTGAGGACTGATCCCGAACGTACGACGGCCGCCACACCGATGAGGTGCAGCGGCCGTCGAAGGTGCCGAGAGGTGTGCTCAGGCGGCGATCGGGTCGTTCTGCAGACGGCGGTAGCCGAAGGTCAGGGCCAGCAGAGCGACGGGGGCTGTGACCACTAGGCCGATGCCGCACAAAATTGATCCAATGATGTAGGCAGCGATGACGCCGAGCAGCAGGAGCAGGACACTGCCGGCGTTGCTCTTGACGAGTTCGAAACTCGCCTTTACCGACTCCCAGGCTCCGAGACTCTTGTCGAGGACGAAGAACAGATAGAAGGCGGTGAAGAACGAGACGACGATGGCGCCGATGAAGCAGAACAGATAGCCAACGGCGGTGAGTGCGCCAACGATGATCGCGGCCACCAGGACCGTGCCGAACTTGTCGAAGTTGAACATGTCGCCGACCTCGAGCTTCTTCTCGCCGTCGGCGATGATCAGCGCGCCGCGGATGACTGCAGCCTGCAAGAAAGCAAACAGGATGAAGAACACGAACGATGCCAACGCTTGGACGATGAGCACGGTGAAGAACCCAGACCCACCATTGGTGGTGATGACCCCGGTCTGCTGGTTGATCTCGAAAGAGGCTGTGGTGATGAACAGGTTCGTGAGGATGACGTACCAGACGATCACGACCACGAACAGGATCGCCGCGTAGACAGCCACCGCGATCAGGATCGGACCGAGGTTCTCGGTGAACTTCTTCCACCCCCAACCGAACGCCTCGCCGACGCTGAAGGCGGGCGCGGCAGCAGCGCCGGCGACCGCAGGAGCCCCGTATCCGGGAGGCGGCGGGGGAGGCGGAGGAGGCGGGGGAGGCGGAGGAGGCGGAGGAGCGGCGGGTGGAACAGGCGGCGCAGAGTCCCCCGGAGGGGGCGGCGGCTGGGGGGGCGTTGGTTCGACGGGCTCAGGTGGGCCGGTCGGGGCATTGGGGTCGGACACGTTTCCTCCAGCGGTCGTAAAACCGGACGGGCCGACCGTATCGGTGTGCGACCGCCGATTGCGAGACCTTCGGGGTGCCGGTGCATCCGGTGTCGCAGGTGCGGGAGACTGACGGTGTGCCCACCAGCCACCCATCCGGAGCCGTCGCACCCGACCTCGAGGCCTTTCGTGCTCTGGCGCGCGATCGTCGGGTGATTCCTGTGACGCGACGGATTCTCGCCGACGGAGACACCCCGGTGGCGTTGTATCTGAAGCTCGCAGCCGAACGGCCGGGCACGTTTCTCCTCGAATCGGCCGAACACGGGCGAGTCTGGTCGCGGTACTCATTCATTGGGGTCCGGTCAGCAGCGATGCTGACCGAGCGGGAAGGCGAGGCCGTGTGGACCGGCGAGCCCCCCGCTGGCGTGCCCAGTGGAGGCGACCCGCTGCACGCCCTTCGAGACACGGTGGCGCTGCTGCACACTGAACGGCTCCCCGGCCTGCCGCCGCTGACGGGTGGCATGGTGGGGTTCGTCGCCTACGACGCGGTCCGGCTCCTGGAGCGGCTGCCGGAGCTCGCGACGGATGATCTGCACATCCCTGACCTGGCGATGCTGTTTGCTACCGATCTCGCCGTGCTCGATCACGACGACGGTGTCGTGCTCCTTATCGCCAACGCCGTCAACTACGACGGGAGCGACGAGCGGGTCGACGAGGCCTGGGTCGACGCGGTGGCCCGGCTTGACCGGATGACCGCCGATCTAGCAGGTCCTGCGCCGTCCTTGGCCGCGACCTATGACTTCGAGGTCGAGGCTTCTTACACGAGCAACACCACTCGTCCCGACTTCTTGGCGGCTGTGGAGCGGGCCAAGGAGGAGATCCGCTCGGGCGAGGCCTTCCAGGTGGTCGTTTCCCAACGGTTCGAGTGTGCGACTGAGGCGAGCGCGCTGGACGTCTATCGCGTGCTGCGCCGGTCGAACCCGAGCCCCTACATGTATCTGCTGCGCTTCGACGATTTCGATGTCGTCGGGTCCAGTCCGGAGGCGCTGGTGAAGGTCAACGCCGGCCACGCATTGCTGCATCCGATCGCCGGCACGCGGTGGCGCGGAGGGACTCCAGAGGAGGACGCCCGCCTCGCCGAGGAATTGCTGGCTGATGAGAAGGAATGCGCAGAGCACCTGATGCTCGTCGATCTCGGCCGCAACGACCTCGGACGGGTCTGCGCCCCCGGCACCGTCGAGGTCGTCGACTTCATGTCGGTGGAGCGCTACAGCCATGTCATGCACATCGTCTCGACGGTGGTGGGGGAGCTTGCCGAGGGGCGTACGGCCTACGACGTGCTCGCCGCCTGCTTCCCGGCGGGGACTCTCTCCGGTGCCCCCAAGCCGCGTGCCATGGAGATCATCGAGGAACTCGAACCGACGCGCAGAGGGCTCTATGGCGGCGCTGTCGGATATCTGGACTTCGCCGGCGACCTCGATCTGGCCATCGCCATCCGGACAGCACTCCTCCGCGACGGCATCGCCTACGTCCAGGCCGGCGGTGGCATCGTCGCTGACTCCGATCCCGAGGCCGAGGACACCGAGACCCGCAACAAGGCGGCCGCGGTTCTTCAGGCGGTAGCAGTGGCCGGCACCCTGCGTCCCGTCGCCCCGGCATGACCGGGCAGCCTCCGAGAAGGCAGCCAATGTGAGCCGGCTACGCACGCGTGGAGGTGTGCTGTCGCTGGGGGTTCTTGGCGCCGCGGTGACGCTGCTGACGATGTCCTTGACCTGGGCGCAGCTAGGAAGCTCGCCGTCCCCGAATGCTGGAGTGGTGCTGACTGGTCGTGAGGCTGCGCCTGCCGCGTTCGCTCTGGCCCTGGCAGCGCTCGCGGGGCTCGCCGTCCTGCTGCTCGTCGCTGAGACCGGCCGGCGGGTCGTTGGTGCGCTCCTGGTTCTGTTAGGCCTTGGCATCGCGGTTTCCTGCGCGCGAGCCGCCCTCGACCTGAGCGAGCGGGTGATCGCAGGCGCAGATGGATCGGTCCTTGTGGTCAAAGAGCCGGCTCAGCAACTGATCACGACCGCTCCCTTCTGGGCTTGGCTCTCGGTATTCGGTGGATCCTTGGTCGTGGGCGCTGGCATTTTGGCCGTCCTGGGTGGCCCTGGTTGGCCCCAACCGTCGTCTCGATACTCGGCGGCCGGACTCGCAGCCCCGACCGACCCGTGGCGCGCCCTTGACGAAGGCGTCGACCCGACCGTCGACGACTGACAGAATGCCCGGGGGTGACTGACCCAATGCCGGACCCCCTGCCGCCCAAGGAGACCCGATGAGCGCCGACCCGCACGACGACCACGGTCACAGCCCTGCCGCCTGGACCCTCGTGATCCTGGTGATGCTCGGGTTCCTCGTCGGGTCGATCGCGATGGTTTTCGCGTCCCAGCTGTGGTTCTGGGTTGGCGTGGGCATCATCGTCCTGGGCTGCATCGTGGGCAAGGTCATGCAGATGATGAGCGGCTCGGAGGACGCAGTTCCCGAGCCACGGAACCCGGTTCAGACCACCTGAGCTCTTCACACAACTCGAACACAACGCTGACCGATCTGCGCTGAGGGCCGTGCCACAGTTGGGTGGTGATGCGGGCGCAGACATGACCGAATCGGGAGTCGCGCCCCTCGCTGAGAACGGCACGTCCAAAGGTCTGGTTCTGGTGATCGAGGATGAACGTCCCATCGCCGACCTGATCAGGTTGTACCTGACCCGTGAAGGCTTCGGCGTTCACGTCGAGAGCGACGGCCGCGCTGGGCTGTCGATAGCGCGCACCTTGCATCCGGCAGCAATCGTCCTCGATGTCGGCCTTCCAGGCCTCGACGGCATCGAGGTGTGCCGACAGTTGCGCGCGGCCGGCGACTGGACTCCCATCCTCTTCTGTACAGCCCGCGATGACGAAGTGGACCGGGTGCTTGGACTCGAGCTAGGTGCGGATGACTACGTCACGAAGCCGTTCAGCCCGCGCGAACTCGTGGCCCGGGTCAAGGCTTGCGTACGTCGTGCCCGGGGACCGGAGGGTGAGCAACAGACCTATGTCGTCGGCGCGGTCACCGTCGACCTTGGCCGCCGAAGGGTCGAGGTCGACGACCGTGAACTCGACCTCACGGCCACAGAGTTCGGGTTGCTCGCCTACTTGGTGCGTCGGCCGCGTCGCGTGTTCACCCGCGAGCAGTTGCTCTCCGAGGTGTGGGGCTATGAAGCCGCGGCCGGAACGCGAACCGTGGATGTCCACATCGCCCAGCTCAGGGCCAAGCTGGGGTTGGCCAGTCCGATCCGAACCGTGCGTGGGGTCGGGTACTCCGTCGAGGAGCCGTCGGGTGCCTGATCCCACCCAACTGGCCCGGGATCACCGCAGGGGCGGAATCGTCGCGCGCGTCACCCTCGTGACCACGGCGGTTGCCCTGCTTGCCGTCGTGATCACCGGCGTGGTGGCCATGAGCCTGATCCGCGGTGCAGCCGAGGATCAGGCGCGGGTGACCTTGGGTCGGCAGGCGGACCTGATGGCGGTCGCTCTCGATCGCGACGCTGGCACGCCCGGGCAGAGGCCGGTCAAGTTGGCGCAGGTCCTGCGCGCCCAAGAGATCGGGGTGTTCTTCCTGCGTGCCAAGGGGCAGCCTCCGGAGCTTGTCACCGATGCGGATCTGGCCTTGCTGGCCGGCGGCCAGCCGGTCTCCGACATCCGTGACATCAACGGGGCCCGTTGGTTGTTTGAAGCACGCCCGACGGACGGACCGGCCGACGTCGTGCTGGCGCAACCTGCGGCGTTCGTCGGCAGCACCGCAGCCGAGGCGAGAAGGAGGCTGCTGCTTCCCTTGGTGCTGGGCCTCGCCGGTTCAGTGGTCGCGGGATGGCTGCTGGCACGCTGGCTGGCGCGCCCCATGCAGCGCGCGGCAGAGGCAGCGCACCGGCTCGCCACTGGCGCCCGTGACGTCCGCCTCCCGCTTGAGGGGCCTGCGGAGGTTGCCGACCTGTCCGAGGCACTCAACCTGCTCAGCGATGCGCTCGCGACGTCTGAGGGGCGGGAACGCGCCTTCCTGCTCTCAATTTCTCACGAGCTGCGGACGCCTCTCACGGCCGTGCGTGGATACGCCGAAGCCCTCGCTGACGGAGTGGTGCCGACCGAGGACGTGAGTCGAACAGGCGCCACGGTGCTGGCCGAGTCCGAACGGCTGGACCGCTTGGTCAGCGATCTGCTCGACCTCGCTCGGCTCGGCGCGCAGGACTTCAGGGTCGACACGGTACTCACCGATCTACGGGTGCTCGTGATCCAAGCTGCCGACGTATGGAGCACGCGCTGTTTGGCGGCGGGGGTGGACTTCGTCCTTGAGGTCCCGCCAGGCCCGCTCGAGGTCTGGACCGACCCAGGGCGCGTCCGACAGATCATCGATGGGTTGGCCGAGAACGCGCTTCGGGTAACCCCGGAGGGAGCGCCGGTGGTTCTTGCTGTCCGGTCCGCGCCCGGCTTCTTGATCATCGAAGTACGCGACGGTGGCCCCGGGCTGACTGACGACGATCTCTCAGTCGCCTTCGACCGGGGCGTGCTCTACGAGCGCTATCGCGGGGTGCGAAAAGTCGGCACCGGACTGGGCTTGGCACTCGTCGCCGGGCTCGCCATTCGCCTCGGCGGCGAGGCTGTCGCCGGTCGGGCCGAAGAAGGCGGAGCAAGCTTCGGGGTAAGGCTGCCGAACCCCTCCGCGGCCGGTGGATCGGCTAGCCTCGAAGCGTCATGAGCACTCTTGAACGCGCCGCGATCCGGCAACGACTAGCAGGTCCCCTGGCAACCGGTGGAGTCGTGGTCGCAGCCTTCGCTCTGGTGGGCCTGATCGATCCCCACCAGCCCGGCCGCTACCCGGTCTGCCCGACGCTGTCCCTGCTGGGGTTCTATTGCCCGATGTGCGGCGGGTTGCGCGCGGCGAATGACCTGACGCAGGGTGATGTCGCGGGAGCGGCGTCCAGCAATGCGCTCTTCGTCCTGCTCTTGCCGGTCGCGATTGTTGCCTGGATCTTGTGGGTACGGGATCGTGCTCGCGGCTCTATGCGCGAGATGATCTCGCCGACCACGCGTCAGGTATGGGCCGGAGCCGTTGTGCTGCTTGTCTTCATGGTCCTGCGCAACCAGCCATTTGGGGCGTTCCTCGCTCCCTGAACCGGACCTAGTCTCAGATCCCAGAGTATGCGGGATCAGGGTCAGCGGCCAAGCACGTAGATCAGCTGGCCGAAGCCCAGCACGACGGCGATGCCCCCGACGATCAGCCCCGCAAGGGCCAGGCCATCGCCGCCTTGTGTCCCGTTGGACGCAGCGATCTCCTTGCGGGCCTGAAGGCCAAGGAAGACGGCAACAGCGCCGAGGATGATTCCGCAGATGCAAAATCCAAGGATCCCCAGGACGAGTGAGGCGATGGCTTTCCCGTTTTGCTTCGGGGTGCCGATTGCTCCCGCGGCCTCGGCGTACACGCCGGGCGTGGCGCCTGGAAAGCCATCCGGCGGCGGTGGGTAGGCGGACGGCGGCGGGGGCGGCGGCGGGTACGTCGGGGGCGAAGGTGGAGGCGGCGGCTGAGAGTCAGATGGTTCTACGTGGCCGCTTTGGCCGTCGTCGCCCAGGGGCTCCTCAGCCGGAGTGCCGTCCTGTGGTGTCGTCATCTGACCCTCCATCAGTCGCCGCGGGATGTGCCGGGCACAATGCCTGGCAGCCTAGCGACAGAAGCACCGGCCTGCCTGGATGCTTTCTCGACCTGCCGAAAGAGGGAAGACATGTCCTACGACGCGCCACCGCCCGCCTACCCACCGCAGTACGGCTACGGAGCTGCCGCGCCGGGTCCGATGCCGGACAACTACCTGGTGTGGGCCATCCTCACCACGATTTTCTGCTGCGTCCCGTTGGGGATCGTGAGCATCGTGTATTCCACCCAGGTCAGCTCGAAGTACTACGCGGGTGACTACGTGGGCGCGGCTGCGTCGTCTGAGAATGCTAAGAAGTGGGCGATCTGGTCCGCCGTCGCCTCGGTGGCTTTAACAGTCCTGTTTGTTCTTCTCGCTATCGTTCTTGCGCTCCTGTCTTCCTCATCGACCTAGACATGTCCCTGATCCGAAACGACGTACTCGTGGAGCGCGACCGGCGAGGGTCTATCGCGCCGGCGGCTGTGGCTGGCGCAGCGTTCGGGGTCGTGTCGCTGCTTGTAGTGGTCGACCCGAGCGAGCCCGGGCACTACCCCCTGTGCCCGTTTCGCGCGGTGACCGGCCTCGACTGTCCCGGCTGCGGGACCCTGCGCGGGATCCATGAGCTCGCCACGGGTCACCCGCTCGCGGCGCTTGATCAGAATGCCCTGGCCATAGTGGTGCTGCCTGCCCTGATTCTTGTCTGGATTGCGTGGGTGCGGCGCGCGTGGACGGGCGAGCCTCGCCCAGCGCCGCATCGCCCCTGGGTCCCGTTCACGGTGCTTGTTCTGGTCCTTGGTTGGTGGGTCGTCCGCAACATCCCCACGGTGCCATTCCTTGGCTCTGGTCCTGGCTGACGCCCTCGTTCGGAGCGGCGGATCTCGACGACTACCCTGGGCCTGCGGGGGACAAAGCGAGGAGGCCGCGATGAGTGTGCTTGACGACATCCTCGAGGGGGTGCGCGCCGACCTTGCGGCGCGCCAGGAAACAGTGTCGCTCGACCGGCTCAAAGAGCGTGTCCACGCGGCGAGCACGCAGCCGTTGGACGGAGCCGGAGCCTTGCGGGGCGACGGTGTCGCGGTGATCGCGGAGGTCAAGCGCTCGAGTCCGAGCAAGGGTGAGCTCGCCGCCATCGAGGACCCAGCAGCGCTCGCGGCAGAATACGAAGCCGGTGGAGCCTCGGTGATCAGTGTGCTCACCGAGGGACGCCGCTTCGGCGGCAGCCTCGACGACCTCGTGGCCGTGCGTGCGGCCGTTGATATCCCGGTGCTGCGCAAGGATTTCATTGTCAGCAGCTACCAGTTGTGGGAGGCGCGGGCCTTCGGCGCCGACCTGGTGCTTCTCATTGTTGCCGCGCTCGAGCAGTCTGCGCTGGTCAGTCTCGTGGAACGTGCGGAGTCCCTTGGCCTCACCCCCCTTGTCGAGGTCCATGACGCCGCTGAGGTCGACCGAGCCGTCGATGCTGGAGCGCGCATCATTGGAGTCAACGCGCGGAACCTCAAGACCCTCGAGGTGGATCGAGAGACCTTCGCCCGGGTCCGTCCGGGGATCCCTACGGGGATCATCGCTGTCGCCGAATCCGGAGTACGTGGCCCCCGTGATGTCATCGACTACGCCAGGGCAGGAGCGGACGCCGTGCTCGTGGGGGAGAGCCTCGTCACGGGAGAAGACGCGCGGGTGGCGGTGGCTGATCTGGTCGCGGCCGGTTCGCACCCTGCTCTGAAGCATGTCAAGGGAGAGCGTTGACCACCTCGTCGTTCGCGCCGGACCTCCAGGCGGGGGCGCTGCCTGACGCGGCGGGTCACTTCGGGACCTACGGCGGCCGCTTCGTACCTGAGGCCCTCGTCGAGGCCCTCGATCAGCTCACCCAGGCCTACGCCGTGGCCAAGGCCGACCCATTGTTCGCGGCTGAACTCGACCACCTGCAACGCACGTACACCGGGCGGCCATCGCCGCTCACCGAGGCTAAGCGCTTCGGCGCGGAGGCCGGAGGGGCCATGGTGCTCCTCAAGCGCGAGGATCTCAACCACACCGGGTCACACAAGATCAACAACGTCCTCGGCCAAGCCTTGCTCACCGTCCGGATGGGCAAGCCTCGGGTCATTGCGGAGACCGGCGCGGGGCAGCACGGGGTCGCGGCTGCGACAGCCTGCGCGCTGCTCGGCCTCGAGTGCGTCGTCTATATGGGCGAGGAAGACACCAAACGTCAAGCGCTCAATGTTGCTCGCATGCGGCTGCTGGGAGCCGAGGTCATCCCGGTCAGGACTGGGAGCCGCACCCTCAAGGACGCCATCAACGAGGCCATGCGCGACTGGGTCACCAACGTCGACAGCACCCACTACATGCTGGGCACGGTGGCAGGGCCTCACCCGTTCCCCTCCATGGTCCGTGACTTCCACCGAGTCATCGGGGTCGAGGCGAGGGCTCAGACCCTAGAGCTGCTCGGGCGGCTGCCGGATGCGGTCGCGGCCTGTGTTGGTGGCGGGTCCAACGCAATAGGGATCTTTCACCCTTTCTTGAACGATCCGTCGGTTGCGTTGTACGGCTTCGAAGCCGCGGGTGACGGGGTCGAAACAGGGCGACATGCGGCCACGATCACCGGTGGCGCGCCGGGCGTCCTGCACGGGGCCAGGTCCTATCTGCTCCAGGACGACATGGGTCAGACCATCGAGTCGCACTCGATCTCCGCTGGTCTCGACTACCCCGGTGTCGGTCCTGAGCACGCCTGGCTCGCGGACACGGGGCGGGCGAACTATCGCCCGGTCACTGACGCCTCTGCGATGGACGCGTTTGCGGTTTTGTGCCGTACCGAGGGAATCATCCCGGCCATCGAGAGCGCCCACGCGCTGGCCGGGACCCTCGAGCTGGGTCGAGAGCTCGGTCCCGACGCGGTCATCCTGGTGAATTTGTCCGGGCGCGGAGACAAAGACGTTGACACGGCGGCAGCCTGGTTCGGCCTTACGACAGGGGAAGCCACCTGATGGCGTCCCTCGCGGAGGTCTTCGTTGAGTCGCGCAGAGAGGGACGCGCGGCCCTCATTGGCTACTTACCGGCCGGGTTCCCGAGCGTCGTGGGTGGAATCGCCGTCCTCGAGGCGATGGTCGAGAGCGGTGTGGACATCATCGAGGTCGGCTTCCCCTACAGCGACCCGCTGATGGATGGCCCTACGATCCAGGCGGCAGCGGAGCAGTCACTCGCCCAGGGGACCCGCGCGGCCGACGTGCTGCACACGGTCGAAGGGGCGGCGGCCACGGGGGCGCCAGCTCTGGTCATGTCTTACTGGAACCCGATCGAGCGTTACGGCATCGAGGCCTTTACCGCTGATCTGGCCCGGGCCGGAGGGTGCGGCGTCATCACGCCTGACCTGATCCCGGATGAGGCGGATCCGTGGCTCGTGGCCACCGAGGCGGCCGGCATCGACACGGTCTTCCTTGTGGCGCCATCGTCCACGCCCGAGCGCATCGAACGAGTGGCTTCGGTGACGACCGGGTTCGTCTACGCAGCCTCGACCATGGGCGTGACCGGAGCACGAGCGTCGGTCGACGGAGTCGCTGAAGGACTGGTCGAGCGGGTTCGACGGGCAACACATGGGCCGGTGTGTGTTGGCCTCGGCGTAAGCACCGGGGCACAGGCCGCCGAGGTTGCGGCCTATGCCGATGGGGTTATTGTCGGTTCGGCGTTCGTCCGGTTGCTGCTCGACTCCGAGACTCCGTCCGCAGGGGTGGCCGCAGTCGCACGGCTCGCGGGTGAGCTCGCCGAGGGCGTGCGCGGGCGGGTGTGACGTTGTGCACGTTGGGAACTTCCGGGGCCTCCGCGCGGTCTCTATTCGTGTGCCCCCGCTGTCTCGCACTTCGCTGAGGCGCATCGGGCTGCTCGCCGGGCTCGCTGCGGCACTGGCACTCACCGGCTGTGGGGGGACATCAAGTACTGCAGCTGGGGTTGTGGTGGAGCTCAATGACAACGACGGCTACGCGGGAGCCCTGATCGATCCCGGCTATCTCCGTCCCACGGACTCCTTTACTGACACCTCTGGCGCTCCCTGGACGTTCACTGCGGGCGCGACTCGCCCGGTCACTTTGGTGACCTTCGGCTACACGTCCTGCCCGGATGTGTGTAGCGCCCAGCTTGCCGACTTGGTGGCGGCCCTGCGGCGGGTCGATCCTGGTGTACGTCAGCGCATCCAGGTCGTATGGATCAGCGTCGATCCGGACCGCGATACCCCAGAAGTCATCCGCACCTACCTCGACCGTTTCGACTCCACGATGGTGGGGCTGTCGGCGTCGGACCCCGTTCTGGAACGGGCAGCGGGTCAGCTTGGCGTCGGTCTGAGCGGTGAGACTCAGGTTGAGGACGGCTACGAGGTGGGCCACGGTGCACACATCATCGGGTTCGGACCTGGCGGTGTGAGCGTGGTGTGGGTGCAGGGAACGCCTGTCGGTGACCTGCGCGCGGATATTTCGCGACTAGCGTCGGCGGCATGAGTACCACTGTCCCGGACGTCGCCGCCGACGACATCCAACGAGCGTTCACCGGCGGCACGTGGCAGTTATGGCTCTCGCTCGTTGCCCGGCTCGCGCTAGGTGCCGTGCTGATCGTCGCGGGTGGACTCAAGGTGGGCGACCCCAATGAGGCAATAGCAGCGGTCACGGCCTACCAACTCTTGCCGAGTGGCGTGGCCACCATCGTCGGCTACGGACTGCCGTTCTTCGAAATCATGATTGGCATCATGCTCGTCGTCGGCCTGGCAACCCGAGCGGCGGCGTTCACTGCGGGAATCCTCATGGTCGTCTTCATCGCCGCGGTGTCGTCGGCATGGGCCCGGGGTCTGTCCATCGACTGTGGTTGTTTCGGCGGCGGCGGCCAGACGGCGGACCCTCAGTACTTGCCGGAGATCCTTCGCGACCTGCTGTTCTTAGGCCTGGCCAGCTGGCTCGTGCTGTTCCCAGCCAGCCGGTGGGCGCTGGACCGGCTGGGCTTGTTCGGCACTGGGGACCACGGCCTTATTGACGAACTGCTTGATCACGAGGATCCGGCAGACGAGAGTGATGGAGCGCGACAACGATGAGCTCGAGCAAGGACACGAAGAACAGCCGCCGCGAGCAACTGGCCAAGGAGCGTGCCGCTTCGGCTGCAGCCGACCAGCGTCGCCGACGGTTGTTGACCGTCGTTGGTGGAGTCGTTGTCGTCGCCGTTGTCGTTGGCACAGGGATCGCCGTCCAGACCAGCCGCAACGACACGACTCAAGCGGCCCTTCCGGCCACCGTCACCGAAGTCGGGGGCCCGATCGTCCGCAACCCCGAGGCAACGGGCGTTCCGGTCCTGGACTACTGGGAAGATTTCCAGTGCCCGGCCTGCAAGACCATGGAGGACGCCACGGCCTCCACGGTCGACGAGCTGGCCACCGCGGGAACTGCCCAGATCCGCTACAACATCCTGTCTTTCCTGGACGGCAGCCTTGGCAATGATTCGTCCTCCCGCGCTGCGAACGCCTTCGCCTGCTCGGCCGACGCGGGCAAGCAAGGGCCGTACCACAACACGGTCTTCGCCAATCAGCCCGCGATCGAGGGCGACGGCTACACCGACGAACAACTCCTGCAGTTCGGCGTTGACGTCGGCATTTCCGGCGATGCGTTCACCGCGTTCCAGTCCTGCTTGGCTGAGGGGACCTATGACGACTACGTCAGGTCCGTGGCCACAGCGGGGGCCCAGGCCGGGATCAACTCGACGCCCACTGTCCTGCTCAATGGCGTCACGCTCGACAACGCTGTGTCGTTCGACCCCACGGCCCTGACCAAGGCCGTCGCCGACGCGAGCGCCGGCTGAGGTGTTGCTTCCCGGTGTCCTCACGGTTTCGGGGTCCGGCTTCCTAGGATCGATCCCCAGTCCAGACCAGGGTGTGTGGCAGCTCGGCCCTTTCCCGTTGCGCGCTTACGCGCTCTGCATCATCGCGGGGATCTTCTTGGCTATCTGGGTCACCGACCGGCGCTGGCAAGCTCGCGGCGGTCGCCCGGGAACGGTCGCGGACGTCGCGGTCTGGGTGGTGCCCTTCGGCATCGTCGGTGCCCGCATCTACCACGTGGTCACCAGCCCGCAGGCCTACTTCGGCGAGGGCGGGAACCCGGCCGATGCGCTCCGGATCTGGAACGGCGGCCTCGGGATCTGGGGTGGAGTGACCTTCGGTGCCTTGGGCGCCTGGATCGCCTGCCGCCGTAGGGGGATCTCGCTCCCACCCTTCGGGGACGCACTGGCCCCAGGCCTGGCGCTGGCTCAGGCCGTCGGGCGCTGGGGCAACTGGTTTAACCAGGAGCTGTTCGGGCGGCCCACGGATCTCCCTTGGGGCCTGGAGATCGCGCCTGCATTCCGTCCGCCGGGCTACGCGGACTCGGCCACCTTTCATCCGACCTTCCTCTACGAGTCACTGTGGTTGATCGCCATGGCCGGCATCCTCGTGTGGGCTGATCGGCGGTTCCGGATGGGGCACGGTCGGGTGTTTGCGCTCTACGTCATGCTCTACACAGCTGCTCGAGCGATGATTGAGACGGTACGGATCGACGAGGCCAACACTCTCGGGGGAGTCAGGATCAACGTCTGGGTCAGCGTGCTGTTCTTTGTTGGCGCGTTGGTCTACTTCGTGCTCTCCTCGAGGTTGCGCCCTGGACGGGAGTGCGAGGTTGAGCCGGCCAGCGAGCCGGCCAAAGAGCCCGCCAGCGAACACCCGGACATCGGGGAGAGGACATCATGAGTGACGCCCGAGAGGACCTGCCTTCAGCGGAGATCCACCATGACCATCAAGACGTCAGCGGTGGCTGGCTTCGGGCCTCGGTGTTCGGAGCCATGGATGGTTTGGTCTCGAACTTGGCGTTGATCTCCGGAATGGCGGGTGGGTCGGCCGCGGCGTCGACGGTCGCTCTGGCTGGCGCCGCAGGTCTAGCAGCGGGCGCCTTCTCGATGGCGGCAGGAGAGTACGTCTCGGTGCGTTCGCAGAACGAGTTGGCTGAACGTGAGGTGGGTGTCGAGCGAGCCGAGATCCTTCGTCGCCCCGATGAGGAGCTGGCCGAGCTTGCTCAGACCTATGTCGATCGCGGGGTCGATCCCGAGCTCGCCCTCGAGGTGGCTCGCCAGATCTCGCTCGACCCGGAGCGTGCCGTGAGCACTCACGTGATGCTCGAGCTAGGGATCAACCCAGGGCAACTCGCCAGTCCGTACGTCGCCGCTGGGTCGTCCTTCGTGGCGTTCTGTGTGGGAGCGTTCATCCCCCTGCTGCCGTACCTCCTTGGAGCGACGACGCTCGTTCCCGCCATCGTGTTGGCATCGATCGGACTCTTTGGCGCGGGGGCATTGGTGTCTCGTGTCACGGCGCGCACCTGGTGGTATTCCGGCTTTCGGCAGTTGGCGTTCGGGCTTGCAGCGGCGGGGCTTACCTACGTCGTCGGGTCAGTGGTCGGTGTGGCGGTCTGAGCGAGGGATCCTCCGACTTGCTCTGTTAGTCTTCCCCGCAACAGGGCCAACGTCGTCCCTGCACCTTCTGGCCCTTTCTCTCGGGCTGGGTACGAACCGGACGACGAGGAGCATGACCCATGGCCTGGGCCCTTCCTTCCGCGCAGCCGAGCCCTCAGGGGCTGTACGACGCGCGGCAGGAGCACGACGCCTGCGGCGTTGCGTTCGTGGCCACTTTGACCGGCGAAGCGAGCCACGGCATCGTCGAGCAAGCCTTGACGGCGTTGCGCAACATGGAACACCGCGGCGCCTCGGGTGCGGATCAGGAAAGTGGCGATGGGGCAGGCCTGCTCGTTCAGGTGCCTGATGCGTTCTTTCGAGCGGTGGTCGACTTCGAGCTCCCGGATGCCGGCTCATACGCGGTCGGCACTGTGTTCTTGCCCGTCGATGATTCCGCCTCAGCGGCAGAGTGCATCGATGATCTGGCCGCCGAAGAAGGCTTGGTCGTCCTCGGGTGGCGAGACCTGCCGATCTCGCCCGACCAGATCGGCGTCACGGCCCGAGCCGTCATGCCGGAGTTCCGTCAACTGTTCGTCAGCGAACCGGGTGGAGCCGCAGGTCTAGGTCTTGAGAGGCGCTGCTACCGGCTGCGCAAGCGCGCGGAACTGACCCTCGGGGTGTACTTCGCTTCGTTGAGTTCTCGGACCTTGGTCTATAAGGGCATGCTCACTACCGGCCAACTCGAGCCGTTCTTCCCAGATCTGTCAGACGAGAGGTTCTCCAGCGCGCTCGCGCTGGTCCACTCACGGTTCTCCACGAACACCTTCCCTTCCTGGCCGTTGGCGCACCCCTACCGCTTCATCGCGCACAACGGCGAGATCAACACCGTGCGGGGCAATCGGAACTGGATGCGCGCCCGCGAGTCGCAGCTTGCCAGCGACGTGATTCCTGGGGATCTCTCGGACCTGTTCCCGATCTGCACGCCCGATATCAGTGACTCGGCATCCTTCGACGAAGCGCTGGAGCTCCTGCACCTCGGGGGGCGGTCGTTGCCGCACGCCGTACTCATGATGATCCCGGAGGCGTGGGAGAACCACGCCACGATGGATCCAGAGCGCCGGGCCTTCTATCAGTTCCACGCGACCTTGATGGAGCCTTGGGACGGTCCCGCGTGCGTCACGTTCACGGACGGGTCCGTGATCGGGGCAGTGCTGGACCGCAACGGTCTTAGGCCAGGGCGATTCTGGGTGACCGACGAGGGTCTCGTTGTACTCGCCTCAGAAGTTGGTGTCCTCGATATCGACCCAGCCCGTGTGGTTCGAAAGGGCCGACTGCAGCCGGGACGGATGTTCCTTGTGGACACCGAGGCGGGACGGATCATCGAGGACGACGAGATCAAAGCCGACTTGGCCGCCGCCCACCCCTATGACGACTGGCTGCACGCCGGGTTGCTGCACGTCGACGCGCTGCCAGAGCGCGAGCACATCGTCCACACTCATGCGTCTGTCCTGCGCCGGCAACAGACCTTCGGCTACACCGAGGAAGAGCTGCGGATCCTGCTCACCCCGATGGCGCGGTTGGCCGCTGAACCGATTGGCTCGATGGGGACGGACTCGCCAATCGCTGTGCTCTCAGACCGGCCGCGCTTGATCTTCGACTACTTCAGCCAGCTGTTTGCCCAGGTGACCAACCCACCGCTGGATGCGATCCGGGAGGAGCTCGTCACCTCACTCGGCACGCTCATCGGTCCTGAGGGGAACATCCTGCAGCCAGGCCCTGCTTCATGCCGCCAGGTCGTCCTGCCCTTTCCCGTCATCGACAATGACGAGCTCGCCAAGATCCTGCACATCAACGCCGATGGCGATCTGCCCGGCTTTGCCAGTCTCAAGGTCAGCGGGCTCTATGACGTCGACGGTGGAGGAGCTGGCCTCGAACGGCGACTGGAGCAGATCTGCTCGGAGGTCTCCACGGCCATCGACGCCGGCGCTCGTTTTCTCGTCCTGAGCGATCGTGATTCCGATGCCACGCTGGCACCGATCCCGTCCCTGCTCCTTACCTCCGCAGTCCACCACCACTTGACTCGGACCAAGCGTCGCAGCCACGTATCGATGCTCGTGGAAGCGGGCGACGTCCGCGAAGTTCACCATGTGGCCCTGCTCATTGGCTATGGCGCTGCCGCGGTGAATCCCTATCTCGCCATGGAAAGCGCTGAGGACCTGGCCCGAAGCGGTGCCCTGGGGGCGGTGACGCCTGAGCAAGCCATCCGGAACCTGATCAAGGCACTCGGCAAGGGTGTCCTCAAGGTGATGTCCAAGATGGGCATCTCCACTGTTGCCTCCTACCGGGGGGCTCAGGTTTTCCAAGCGGTCGGCCTGGCCCAGGACGTTGTGGACCGTTGGTTCACCGGAACGAACTCCGTCTTGGGCGGGGTGGGGATGGACCTCGTGGCCGAAGAGGTCGCTCGCCGGCACGCGGTGGCTTACCCGGCGTCGGGTATTGCGGCAGCCCATCGTCGGCTCGACGTCGGCGGCGAGTACCAATGGCGCAGGGAGGGGGAACCGCACCTGTTCGATCCGGAGACCGTTTTCCGGCTCCAGCACTCGACGAGGGCGAAGCGGTATGACGTCTTCAAGGAGTACACCGCCCGGGTCGACGAACAGTCCGAGCGACTCATGACGTTGCGTGGGCTCTTCGCCTTCCGGGACGGCATCCGCCCACCCGTGCCCATCGACGAGGTCGAAGCGACCACGTCGATCGTCCGACGGTTCTCGACAGGGGCCATGTCTTACGGCTCGATCAGCCAGGAAGCGCACGAGACTCTCGCGGTCGCGATGAACCGGTTGGGCGGGAAGTCCAACACAGGTGAAGGAGGGGAGGACCCCGACCGCTATCAACCCCTTCCGAATGGGGACTCCAAGCGATCGGCGGTCAAGCAAGTAGCGAGCGGACGGTTCGGGGTGACCAGCGAGTACCTCGTCAACGCGGACGACATCCAGATCAAGATGGCGCAGGGGGCCAAGCCCGGCGAGGGCGGCCAGCTGCCAGCTCACAAGGTGTATCCCTGGATCGCGCGGACCCGACACTCGACGCCGGGCGTGGGACTGATCTCACCGCCGCCGCACCACGACATCTATTCCATCGAGGATCTGGCCCAGCTCATCCACGACCTCAAGAACGCCAACCCACGCGCACGCATACACGTGAAGCTCGTCTCCGAGGTCGGGGTCGGGACGGTCGCTGCCGGCGTGTCCAAGGCGCACGCCGACGTGGTGCTCATCTCGGGGCACGATGGGGGCACCGGCGCCTCGCCGTTGACCTCGCTTAAGCATGCAGGTGCGCCCTGGGAGCTGGGGCTCGCCGAGACCCAGCAGACGCTGTTGCTCAACGGGCTACGGGACCGGATCGTGGTTCAGGCCGACGGGCAGCTCAAGACCGGGCGTGACGTAGTGATTGCTGCGCTCCTGGGTGCGGAGGAGTACGGCTTCGCCACGGCGCCGCTTGTGGTGAGCGGGTGCGTGATGATGCGCGTCTGCCATCTGGATACCTGCCCGGTTGGTGTGGCCACCCAGAATCCCGAGCTGCGTCGGCGATTCACCGGACAACCGGAGTTTGTCGAGACGTTCTTCACCTACATCGCCGACGAAGTGCGGGAGATCCTGGCCGGGCTGGGCTTCCGTTCGTTGGAGGAGGCGATCGGTCGAGCCGAGACTCTCGACACCCGTACAGCGGTCGAGCACTGGAAGGCCAGCGGGCTGGACCTCACGCCGATCCTGCACGTGCCGGACCTGCCAGAAGGCGCTTCGCGTAGCAGTCAGATCGCTCAGGACCACGGACTTGACCGAGCGCTCGACCACCAGCTCATTGCTCTGGCCGCCGAGACCTTCGAGTCCGGAGTTCCCGTGCGCGCCCAGCTCACCGTTCGCAATGTCAACCGCACCGTCGGGACCATGCTCGGTCACGAGGTCACGCGGCGCTTTGGTGGCAAGGGCCTTCCGGACGGAACGATCGACCTCACGTTTGTCGGGTCAGCCGGGCAGTCCTTCGGCGCCTTCCTGCCCCCTGGGGTCACGCTGCGGCTCGAGGGCGATGCCAACGACTACGTCGGCAAGGGTCTCTCCGGAGGACGAGTCGTCGTCCGACCTCCGCGGACCGCGACCTTCGTGCCTGAGCACCAGACGATCGCCGGCAATGTGCTGTTGTACGGGGCGACATCCGGCGAACTCTTCGTGCGCGGCACCGTCGGTGAGCGATTCTGCGTGCGCAACTCCGGCGCCACAGCGGTCGTCGAGGGCGTGGGTGACCATGCGTGCGAATACATGACGGGTGGTCGGGCAGTGATCCTTGGCCCGACCGGACGTAACTTGGCGGCGGGGATGAGCGGCGGAGCCGCCTATGTCCTCGATCTGGACGACCGCTGTGTCAACCGGGACATGGTCGATCTTGACCCCCTGGATGGCGAGGATCTTGCCTTCCTGCTTGATGTCTTGCGGCGACACAGTGAGGAGACCGACTCCGGTGTAGCAACTCGGTTGCTCGAGGACGCGGACGCGGCTCTGCCACGGTTCACCAAGGTCATGCCCAGGGACTACAAGAGAGTGCTCGCGGCGCGGCTGCGCGCCTTGCGAGAGGGAGTAGACGTCGATCTCGCCGTCATGGAGGCCTCGCATGGCTGACCCGAAGGGGTTCCTGACAACACCTCGACAGACCCCTGCCCGTCGTCCGGTGGACATCCGCATCCTGGATTGGCGTGAGGTCAATGAGGCGATGGATGGCTCAACGCTGCGAGCTCAGGCCGGGCGGTGCATGGACTGCGGCATCCCGTTCTGCCACCAGGGGTGCCCGCTGGGCAACCTCATCCCCGAGTGGAATGACCTGGTTTGGCGTGGCGACTGGCACGAAGCGTCGGAACGATTGCATGCAACGAACAACTTCCCGGAGTTCACCGGGCGGTTGTGCCCGGCGCCTTGTGAAACGGCCTGTGTCCTGGGGATCAACGCCGATCCAGTGACGATCAAGCAGGTGGAGGTCGAGATCGTCGACCGCGCGTGGGACGAGGGCTGGTTGGAGCCGAAGGCGCCGACGCGGCTCTCCGGATCCACGGTGGCGGTGATCGGCTCCGGCCCCGCGGGACTGGCGACTGCTCAACAACTGACCCGCGCCGGACACACGGTCGTCGTCTTCGAACGGGCCGACCGAATCGGGGGACTGCTCCGCTACGGAATCCCGGAGTTCAAGATGGAGAAGCGGCATCTGGACCGCCGGTTGAAGCAGATGGAGGCGGAAGGAACTCGATTCCGGTCGGGAGTAACCATCGGCTTGGATCTCACGGGTGCGGACCTGCGCAAGCGCTATGACGCTGTGGTCGTCGCGACCGGAGCCACACGGGCGCGGGACCTTCCCATCGAGGGCCGTGAGCTGTCCGGCATCCACCAAGCCATGGAGTTCCTGCCTTGGGCCAACCGGGTCCAGGAGGGCGACTTCGACGAACCGCCGATCAGCGCGGCCGGGAAGCACGTCGTAATCCTTGGCGGCGGGGACACTGGCGCGGACTGCCTCGGTACAGCCCACAGGCAGGGCGCTTCATCGGTCACCCAGCTCGAGATCATGCCAACGCCGCCGGGGCAACGTCCAGGAACCCAGCCCTGGCCGACCTACCCCCTGATCTATCGCACCTCCAGCGCTCACGAAGAAGGCGGCGATCGCGTCTTTGCTGTTTCGACACAAGCCTTCCTGGGCAGCAATGGTCAGCTGCGAGCGCTTCGCATCGTCGAGGTCGAGACGGTGGATGGCCGCTTCGCTGAGGTCGCAGGGACCGAGCGCGACTTGCCGGCTGACCTTGTCCTTTTGGCCATGGGCTTTGCCGGCCCGGAATCAGGAGGCCTCATCGATCAGCTCGGAGTCGACCTCGATGCGCGAGGCGCCGTCGCTCGCGACAATTCCTACGAGACCAACGTGCCGGGCGTGTTTGTTGCTGGTGACGCGGGTCGTGGCCAGTCCTTGATCGTGTGGGCGATCGCCGAGGGTCGCTCGTGTGCTGCGGCTGTCGACCGACACCTGGCGGGCTCTACGGTGCTGCCTGCACCGATCTCCCCCTTCGCCCGGCCGCTCACGGCCTGAAGGGTCCAGTCACCCATCGATAGAGTCAAGCCCATGCGCCGCGCCAAGATCGTCTGCACTCTCGGACCTTCCACCTCATCCCTCGACCAGATCCGGGACCTCGTTGCGGCGGGGATGGATGTGGCTCGGCTGAATCTCAGCCACGGCACCTATGAGGTGCATGAGGCGGTCTATCGCAACGTTCGACAGGCAGCAGACGAGGCCGGCCGCGGCGTCGGCATCCTCGTCGACTTGCAGGGTCCCAAGATTCGGCTCGGTGCGTTCGCCTCCGGACCCCAGCTGCTGCAGAACGGCTCCAGGTTCACGATCACCACCGAAGACGTGCCGGGTGATGCGAGTGTCTGCTCGACGACGTACTCGGGTCTACCCGGCGACTGCGCGGTCGGTGACAAAATCTTGATCGACGATGGCAAGGTGAGCGTCCTGGTTGTCGAGGTCGACGGTCCTCGCGTCGTGACCGAGGTCATCGAGGGCGGCATGGTCTCCGATCACAAGGGTCTCAACCTGCCTGGCGTGGCCGTGTCAGTTCCGGCGATGTCGGACAAGGACATGGAGGATCTGCGCTGGGCTTTGTCGTTGCGTGCCGACCTCGTCGCCTTGTCCTTCGTCCGCTCGGCCCAGGACATTGTCGCCGTCCACCAGATCATGGACGAGGCTGGCGTCCGCCTCCCGGTGTTCGCCAAGATCGAGAAGCCGCAGGCTGTCGACAACATTCACGCCATCGTGGATGCCTTTGACGGAGTGATGGTCGCTCGAGGAGACCTCGGGGTCGAGCTGCCACTCGAGCAGGTTCCACTCGTCCAAAAGGCCACAGTGGCGGCAGCCCGTGAGAAGGCCAAGCCGGTCATCGTTGCGACCCAGATGCTGGAGTCGATGATCGGAGCGTCCCGGCCGACGCGCGCGGAGGCGTCCGACGTCGCCAACGCGGTGCTCGATGGTGCCGACGCCTTGATGCTCTCGGGAGAGACCTCAGTAGGGCGCTACCCGATCGAGACCGTCGAGACGATGGCCAGAATCATCACCACGGCGGAGGAGGGTTCGCGAGACCATCTCCCTATTCTCCGTGGACGACCGACGAGCACTCCTGGGGCGATCTGCGAGTCAGCCGCTCGGGTCGGGGCGATCGTCGGTGCCAAGTTCCTCGTTGCCTTCACCGAAACGGGCGGGTCTGCGCACCGGTTGGCACGGCACCGTTCCCCCATCCCGTTGCTCGCGTTCACGCCAGACCCCGCTGTGCGCAGTCAGCTCGCCGTGGCCTGGGGTGTTGAAACCTTTCTCGTGCCCTCGGTGCGGCACACCGACGAGATGGTCAAGCAGGTCGATGCCGCGCTGCTCAACATCGGTCGGTGCGAGATCGGTGACGCGGTGGTCATCGTCGCTGGATCTCCTCCTGGGATCCCTGGCTCGACCAACGCCATGCGCGTGCACCGAATGGGCGACGCAGTCGGTCTGATGGCACCCGCCTACACCTGAGGTTGACCAAGGTCGAGGTCAAGGGCAAGGGCACGAGCAAGAGCGCGGCAACGGGGAGCGGGCCTGGCGGCAGAAGTGTCCAAAAGGGAGGTTCCGAAGGGCCTCGGAGGGCTCCCTTTTGCACACTTCTCGAGCGCAGGCCTCGGCCACGTCGAGAGGCCACGTGACTTGGGGGTCCATTCCTGCCTCGTTGCTGCGCCCTTGCCTTTGACTGTGCGCTCAGCGCAGCTGGGGTCAGTCGAGGATCGCGCGCCGGGCGTCAGGGTCCAGCACGCCCCAGGCGATGAACTGCTCGACGAGCACGCTGGGTGACTGGTCGTAGATCACCCCGAGAGTGCGTAGATCGTCGGAACGGACGGAGAGCACCCGGCCGTTGTAGTCACCGCGTTGGCTCTGGATCGTGGAGCAATAGCGTGCGAGAGGACCAGCCTTCTCGGCGGGTACTCGTCCAAGTCGCTCAAGGTCGATGACCAGTCGTGGCGGTGGTTCAGCGGAGCCAGCCCCGGCCCCCCCTGGCAGGAGTTCCCCCACTGGCACTGCGTAAAAGTCGGCCAATTCAGCGAGTCGCTGAACGGTGACGGCGCGGTCTCCGCGCTCGTACGAACCCACGACGACAGCTTTCCAGCGTCCGTCGGACTTCTCCTCGACTCCGTGTAGCGAGAGCCCTTGCTGGGTGCGGATGGCTCGCAACCGCGACCCCAGCGCACGCGCGTAATCAGTCGTCATTCGTGGACGGCACCCCCCTCAGGGCACGAGCGTCACCGGGCGTGGAGCTCGGTCACTCACCGTGACGTTACGGAGGGTGACCGTCGTTGTGCAAGCGTTTCGGGTCCGAAAGGGCCGTTCGGACGACCCCACATCCCCTGGTAGCGTGAGGGCCGTTCGATAGTGATCGAAGCCAGTTTTCGACATCCTTTAACGACCCGTCCTGAGAGGCGGGGAAGGAGGTCTGCGACGGATGACTGCCGTCCCAGGAGCCAGCACCACCGCCCACCAGACCGTGCGCACGGCGCCCCCAGGGGCTCGCACCGTCCTCGAACCCGCCGAGATCCAGCGGGCCCTCACTCGAATCGCGCACGAGATCCTTGAGCACAACAAGGGTCTCCGCGATGTCGTCCTGCTCGGAATCCCCACCCGGGGCGTCGATCTGGCCGTGCGGTTGGCGGAGCGCATCGCGGAGGTCGAAGGCGCCTCGGTGCCGGTCGGCAGCCTCGACGTGACCATGTACCGCGACGATCTGCGATTGCGGCCCGCGCGTGCACTGGAACGCACCGAGGTGCCAGCCGGGGGCATCGACGACAAGGTCGTCGTGCTCATCGACGACGTGCTGTTCTCCGGTCGCACGGTCCGATCTGCACTCACCGCCCTCGACGACCTCGGCCGCCCACGTTCGGTCCAGCTCGCGGTGCTCGTGGACCGCGGACATCGGGAGCTGCCCATCAGGGCCGACTACGTCGGCAAGAACCTGCCCACGTCTCATCGAGAGACGGTCAAGGTGATGCTCGTCGAGCACGACGGTCTCGATGGGGTCTTCATCGCTGATCGAGATCCCGACGCCCCTGCCCCGCCGACCGGGGAGGAGCCCCGATGAAGAAGCATCTCGTGTCAGCCGCCGACCTCACCCGCGACGACGCCATCCTTGTCCTCGACACTGCCGAGGAGCTCGCCCGGCTGGCCGACCGACCGATCCGTAAGCTCCCGACCCTGCGCGGACGTACGGTCGTCAACTTGTTCTTCGAGGACTCCACGCGCACCCGCATCTCCTTCGAGGCGGCGGCGAAGCGACTGTCTGCGGACGTCATCAACTTCACGGCCAAAGGGTCCAGCGTCTCCAAGGGCGAGAGCCTCAAGGACACCGCGTTGACGCTGGAGGCGATGGGTGCCGACGCAGTCGTCGTACGGCACGGCGCCAGTGGCGCGCCACACCGGCTGGCCAACAGTGGGTGGATTCGGGGCTCGGTGGTCAACGCAGGCGACGGCACCCACGAGCACCCCACTCAGGCGCTGCTCGATGCGTTCACCATGCGTCGGCACTTGGCCGAGGGCAAGGGGGACCTCGAGGGTCGCCGGGTCACCATCGTCGGCGACGTCCTGCACAGCCGGGTCGCCCGTTCCAATGTTTTGCTGTTGCACACCCTCGGAGCAGAGGTCACCTTGGTGGCGCCACCCACTCTGTTGCCTGTCGGGGTCGATACCTGGCCCTGCGCCGTGTCCTACGACCTTGACGGGCCGCTCCCGAAGAGTGATGTCGTCATGATGCTGCGCGTGCAACGGGAGCGAATGAACGCCTCGTTCTTTCCCAGCAGCGCCGAGTACAGCCGGCGCTACGGACTAGACGTCGAACGCGCCTCGACGCTCCCGGACCACGCCATCGTCATGCATCCCGGTCCGATGAACCGAGGCATGGAGATCGCCGCGGACGTCGCCGACGGCGCTCGCTCGACCATCGTCGAGCAGGTCACCAATGGAGTCTCGGTTCGGATGGCTGTGCTCTACCTGCTGCTTGGCGGCTCAGAACCCGCTATCGGCAGCGATCCGGAGACCCCACTGGTGGAGGTGACCCGATGAGTGGCTCCTTCGTTGTGCGCGGAGCGCGTCTGCTCGGTGGCGCAGCCACCGACGTCGTCCTTACCGATGGACGGATCGACGAGCTCGGCGCGGGCCTGAGCCGGGCGGGTGCGACGATTCTTGACGCGGACGGTCTGGTGCTTCTGCCAGGTCTGGTCGACTTGCACACCCACCTGCGCGAACCAGGCCGTGAGGACGCTGAGACGGTCGAGACCGGCTCGCGCGCCGCCGCCCTCGGCGGGTTCACCGCGGTGCACGCGATGGCCAACACAGATCCGGTTGCTGATACGGCCGGAGTCGTTGAGCAGGTGTGGCGTCTGGGCCAGGCGGCTGGCCACTGCGACGTGCAACCAGTTGGCGCGGTGACGCTAGGACTCGCGGGCAAACAACTGGCCGAGCTCGGCGCCATGGCTGATTCGGCAGCGCGAGTCCGTGTCTTTTCCGATGATGGGCACTGCGTCGATGACGCAGTGCTCATGCGGCGCGCTCTGGAGTACGTCAAGGCCTTCGACGGCGTCATCGCCCAGCACGCGCAAGAGCCCCGGCTCACCGAGGGTGCCCAGATGAACGAAGGGGTGCTGTCGGGCATCCTCGGCCTTCAAGGGTGGCCGGCGGTTGCCGAGGAGGCCATCGTCGCCCGGGATGTCCTGCTCGCCGAGCACGTGGGGTCGCGGCTTCATGTCTGTCATGTGTCCACCGCCGGCACCGTCGAGATCATCAGGAACGCTAAAGCGCGTGGCATCGACGTCACGGCAGAGGTCACCCCTCACCACCTCCTCCTCACCGACGACCACGTCACCACTTACGACCCGGTGTTCAAGGTCAATCCACCGTTGCGGACCAAGGCCGATGTTGAGGCTCTTCGGGAGGCTCTTGCCGACGGCACCATCGATGCCGTCGCGACCGACCACGCACCGCACGCGGTGGAGGACAAGGACTGCGAATGGGCCGCGGCCGCCTTCGGCATGTTGGGTCTTGAGCAAGCCCTCGGGGTCGTGGCAGAGACCATGGTCGAGAGTGGGCTTCTCGACTGGGCCGGCGTCGCAGATCGGATGTCGTTTCGTCCTGGCCAGATCGGTCGCCTCGGGAGCCACGGGCGCCCGGTGGCCCTAGGGGAGCCCGCCAACCTCGTCCTGGTTGATCCGGCCGGGCGCGTGCTCGTAGAACCACACCGGTTGGCCAGCAAGAGCCGCAATACGCCTTACGCAGGCATGACTCTGCCGAGCCGAGTGGTGGCCACGTTCCTCCGTGGGCTCCCGACGGTTCTTGACGGGTCCCTCACATGAGCGGTCCGGCGATCCTTGTTCTCGAGGACGGGCGCACCTTCACCGGTACCTCGTACGGCGCTGAGGGGGAGACCTTTGGTGAAGCCGTCTTTTGCACGGCGATGACCGGCTATCAGGAAACGCTCACCGACCCGAGCTACCACCGGCAGGTGGTCGTGATGACGGCGCCGCACATCGGCAACACCGGTGTCAACGATGAGGATCCCGAATCGGGACGGATCTGGGTCAGCGGGTACGTCGTCCGCGACCCAGCGCGGCGTCCCTCCAACTGGCGGGCCACTCGCACTCTGGACGAGGAACTATCGGCCCAGGGTGTCGTCGGTATCAGCGGCGTTGACACTCGGGCGCTGACTCGTCACCTCCGCGATCGCGGCGCGATGCGGGTCGGCGTCTCGAGCATCGACACCGATCCGCAGTCCTTGCTGACACGGGTGCTGGCGAGTCCCACCATGGCCGGTGCGGATCTGGTGAGCGAGGTGACGACCACGCAGCCGTACGTCGTTCCGGCGATAGGGGAGCACCTGTTCACCGTGGCGGCTGTCGACCTTGGCATCAAGGCGATGACTCCGCACCGGATGGCGGAACGCGGGATCGAGGTCCATGTCCTGCCGGCGACGTCTTCGGTTGATGAGCTGTTGGCAGTCGGCGCCGACGGGGTGTTCTTCAGCAATGGCCCAGGTGATCCCGCGACCGCCGACCACGCGGTCCAGCTGATGCGTGCGGCCCTAGACCGCCAGATCCCAGTGTTCGGGATCTGCTTCGGCAACCAGGTGCTCGGCCGAGCTCTCGGCTTCGGGACCTACAAACTGATTTTCGGCCACCGTGGGGTCAACCAGCCGGTGCTTGACCGGGCGACTGGCCGGGTGGAGATCACGGCACAGAACCACGGGTTTGCCGTGGATGCTCCCGTGGGTGTGGTGACCGACACTCCGTACGGCCGCGTCGAAGTCAGCCACGTCGGGCTCAACGACGGCGTCGTCGAAGGCCTTCGCTGCCTCGACGTCCCCGCGTTCTCGGTCCAATACCACCCTGAAGCCGCTGCAGGACCTCATGACTCGGCCTATCTCTTCGACCGGTTCGTGGATCTGATGCGCGCCACCAGGGTGAGTGCCTGATGCCGCGGCGGACCGACCTGAACTCCGTGCTCGTGATTGGCTCAGGCCCGATCGTCATCGGTCAGGCCTGCGAGTTCGACTACTCCGGGACCCAGGCCTGCCGCGTGCTCCGCGAGGAAGGCATCCGGGTCATCCTGGTCAACAGCAACCCGGCCACGATCATGACTGACCCCGAGGTTGCGGATGCAACCTATGTCGAGCCCATCACCGCCGAGGTCGTCGAGAAGATCATTGAGCGCGAACGGCCGGACGCCTTGCTCGCGACCCTTGGTGGTCAGACTGCGCTGAACACCGCCGTGGCACTGCACGAACGTGGAGTCCTGGAGAAGTACGGCGTCGAGTTGATCGGCGCCAGCATCGAGGCCATCGCCCGCGGTGAGGATCGTGAGCGGTTCAAGGAGATCGTCGCCTCGATCGGCGCTGAGTCGGCCCGTTCGGTGATCTGTCACACGATGGACGACTGTCTCTCTGCAGTGGTCGAGCTGTCCTATCCGGTAGTCATTCGCCCCTCCTACACCATGGGCGGGGCTGGGTCCGGAATCGCCTATGACGAAGCAGATCTGCATCAGATCGCCGGCGCTGGGCTTCAGGCCAGCCCCACGACCGAGGTCCTGCTCGAGGAGTCGATCATCGGGTGGAAGGAGTACGAGCTCGAACTCATGCGCGACCGCAACGACAACGTGGTGATCATCTGCTCGATCGAGAACATCGATCCGATGGGCGTGCACACCGGCGACTCGATCACGGTCGCCCCCGCGCTAACGCTGACCGATCGCGAATACCAGCACATGCGAGATGTCTCCATTGCGGTCATCAGAGCAGTGGGGGTGGACACCGGTGGGTGCAACATCCAGTTCGCCGTGGACCCGGCGACAGGCCGGCTCATCGTCATCGAGATGAACCCACGGGTGTCACGGTCCTCAGCGCTCGCGTCGAAAGCCACGGGATTCCCGATCGCCAAGATCGCGGCCAAGCTTGCTGTCGGCTACTCCCTCGACGAGATCCCCAACGACATCACTGGTGTGACGCCAGCCTCCTTCGAGCCAGCCCTGGACTATGTGGTCGTTAAGGCGCCGAGGTTCGCCTTCGAGAAGTTCCCGCAAGCCGACCCGACTCTGACCACGACGATGAAGTCAGTGGGCGAGGCGATGGCGATCGGTCGGAACTTCACCGAGGCTCTACAGAAGGCCCTGCGCTCCCTCGAGCGGGCGGAGGCGGTCTTTGGCTGGGGAAAGCAGCCGCTGGACAAGGACGCCCTCGTCGCCCAGGCCGCATTGCCCCGCGACGGACGCCTTCGCGTGGTGCAGCAGGCGCTCTTCGCCGGAGCAACGGTCGAGGAGGTCAACGTCGCAACCGGGATCGACCCGTGGTTCCTTGACCAGATCGAGCTGATCAACGAGGTCGCGGCAGAGGTGCGTGCCGGGGCCGACCTTGCTCCGCATGTGCTTCGGCGAGCCAAGCAGCACGGCTTCTCTGACCGGCAGATCGGGGCGCTGCGTGGCACCACCGAGAGCGTGATCCGTGGGGTGCGACACGCGCTAGGGATCCGGCCGGTCTACAAGACGGTGGACACGTGCGCCGCTGAGTTTGCGGCGTCCACGCCTTATCACTACTCCTCCTACGACGAGGAGAGCGAGGTCGCACCGCGAGCAAAGCCAGCCGTTCTGATCCTAGGCAGCGGTCCCAACCGGATCGGTCAGGGAATCGAGTTCGACTACTCGTGCGTCCATGCGGCGATGACGTTGCGCGAGTCCGGCTACGAGACCGTCATGGTCAACTGCAACCCCGAGACCGTGTCCACCGACTACGACACCAGCGACCGGCTCTACTTTGAGCCGCTCACCTTGGAGGACGTACTCGAGGTCTACCACGCAGAGCTCGCTGCCGGCCCCGTCGTTGGCGTGATCGTCCAGCTCGGGGGTCAGACTCCTCTTGGATTGGCCCAATCGCTGAAGGACGCGGGCGTCACCATCGTGGGCACCACTCCGGAAGCGATTCATCTGGCCGAGGAGCGTGGCGCGTTCGGGCGAGTGCTGGCCGACGCGGGGCTTCCTGCACCCAAGCACGGAACGGCCATGTCCTTCCCTGAGGCCAAGGCGATTGCCGACTCCATTGGCTACCCCGTACTCGTGCGGCCGTCCTACGTTTTGGGCGGGCGGGGCATGGAAATCGTCTACGACGAGCCGATGCTCTCGGACTACATCGAGCGGGCCACCCAGATCAGCCCCGAGCACCCGGTGCTCGTCGATCGGTTCCTCGACGATGCCGTCGAGATCGACGTGGATGCGCTGTTCGACGGAACCGAGCTGTATCTCGCTGGGGTGATGGAACACATCGAGGAGGCCGGCATCCACTCCGGTGACTCTGCTTGCGCGTTGCCGCCGATCACGTTGGGGCACGCCGAGATCGACCGGATCCGGCGATCCACCGAGGCGATCGCACGTGGAGTTGGGGTTCGGGGGCTGCTCAACGTCCAGTACGCCCTTGCAGGCGACGTGCTCTATGTCTTGGAGGCGAACCCGCGCGCTTCTCGGACAGTCCCGTTCGTCTCGAAGGCCACATCCGTCCAGCTCGCCAAAGCCGCGGCGCGAGTGATGCTCGGATCCACGATCGCCGAGCTTCGGGTCGAGGGCCTCCTTCCCCGTACGCTGGACGGCGGGTCGCTACCGGCCGATGTAGCCACTGCCGTCAAGGAAGCCGTACTCCCGTTCGGACGATTCCATGGTGTCGACACTGTCCTCGGCCCCGAGATGAAATCCACGGGCGAGGTCATGGGCATTGATGCCCTCTTCGGGACCGCCTTCGCCAAGAGCCAGCTCGCTGCCTACTCCGGCGGGTTGCCCACTGGGGGCCGGGCCTTCGTCTCCGTCGCCAACCGGGACAAGCGCTCCATGGTGTTCCCGGTGAAGCGACTGGCCGATCTCGGCTTCGAGATTCTTGCTACGCAGGGCACCGCAGATGTGCTCCGCCGTAGTGGAGTCATCGCCACCGTTGTACGCAAGCATTTCGAGGGCGACGACGGGACTCTCGATGCGGTCCAGCAGATCCTCGCCGGAGACATCGACATCGTTGTCAACACGCCCTACGGCGTTGGCGCCCGCGTCGACGGCTATGAGATCCGCACCGCCTCGGTACGTAAGGGGGTCCCCTGTATCACCACGGTTCAGGGTCTCGCGGCTGCCGTCCAGGGGATCGAGGCGTTGCTTGCGGGTGAGGTCGGGGTGCGTTCGCTCCAGGAGTACGGTCGGGACCTCCGGGCGTGGCGGGAGGAGAGCTAATGCCACCGGTTCAGGTCAAGGGTGAGGTCCTGTCGATGCGCCGCGTCGGGGACTACTTCGCGCTTACGCTCGTGGCTCCTGGTGTCGCCGAACAGGCGCGTCCCGGGCACTTCGTCGCCCTGGCAGTGGGTGGTCCAGGCAGCGCCACGTTGCTCCGCCGGGCTTTCTCGATCTACCGGGTCCAGGAGCGCGGAGTCTACGGCGGTACCGTCGAGATTATCTTTGCTGCTCACGGCGCTGGAACCCAGTGGATGTCCAAGCTCCAGCCTCATGACCCGGTCGATGTGGTCGGTCCGGTCGGGCGCCCCTTCGCTCTGCCGAAGGAAACAGTGAGCACCACACTGGTCGGAGGCGGCTACGGCTCGGCACCCCTGTTCTCACTCGCCGAGCAGCTGCGTTCGCGCGGGTGCCGCGTCGATTTCGTGATCGGCGCCGCCACTGAGGCCAAACTTTTTGGTGCGCTGGAGGCCAAGCGGATGTCGCAGTCCGTAGCGATCACCACCGAGGACGGCTCAGTGGGGGAGCGTGGTCGGATCTCTGACGTACTGCCGGGTTTATTGCAGCGCAACGAATCTGACGTCGTCTATGCCTGCGGACCGATGGGCATGCTCAGGGCAGTCGCCGACATTGCGCGGGCTTATGGCGCGCACAGCCAGGTCGCGGTCGAGGAATCGATGGCCTGCGGAATCGGGGTCTGCATGACGTGTGTGCTGCCGGTGATCGGCGAGGACGGATCGACCAGGATGGTGCGTTCCTGCGTCGAGGGACCGGTCTTCAACGGTGACTCGGTTCGTTGGGACGCGCTAGGCACCGTGCCCGCTGACGCCATCGGTGCACCTGTTGGGGGGCACTGACATGACGCGCATGCGCATCACCACGGCTCCGGAATTGACTCGGACGCTCCCAGAGGTCGACATGAGCACGAGCCTCGGATCCTTCGTGCTGCCCGACCCGGTCCTGACCGCATCCGGCTGCGCAGCCGCCGGGCGTGAACTCGATCCGTTCGTCGATCTGAGCGCGATTGGTGCGGTCGTCACGAAGTCGATCATGCTGAAGCCGCGCTCGGGTCGGGCGACTCCTCGGATGGCTGAGACCCCCAGCGGCATGCTCAACTCGATCGGTCTCCAAGGTCCGGGCGTCGACGCCTTCGTCGAGAAAGACCTGGCCTGGCTGCGGCAACGAGGGGCCCGCGCGGTCGTTTCGATCGCCGGGGGGAGTGTCGACGAATACATCAGGCTGGCCACCCGGCTCCGGGCCGTGGACGGGATCTCCGCGATCGAGGTCAACATCTCGTGCCCCAACGTCGAGGACCGTGGGCAGGTCTTCGCGTGCGACCCGGCTGCGGCCGCGGCCGTGGTCCACGCCGTACGTCGGGCCACTCAGACGGCGATTCCGGTCCTCGCGAAGCTGTCTCCCGACGTCACCGACATCGTGGCCGTGGCCCGGTCGGTCGTGGATGCAGGTGCTGACGGCCTCTCGCTGATCAACACCCTGCTCGGCATGGTGATTGACCCCGTGACGATGCGCCCGACGCTCGCCGGGGTGACCGGTGGGCTGTCCGGACCAGCGATTCGCCCGGTGGCTGTGCGTTGCGTCTGGCAGGTGCACGCGGAGATGCCCGACGTGCCGATTCTTGGCATGGGTGGCATCCGCACCGGGTTGGATGCGTTGGAGTTCATCCTGGCGGGAGCCTCAGCCGTGTCCGTCGGCACTGTTGTCTTCAACGACCCCTCGGCACCGGCTCGGGTCTCTCACGAGCTCGACGAAGCGCTGGCAGAACGTGGGTTCACCCGGCTCGCCGATGCGGTTGGGTATGCCCACCGTGCCGCGGAGGTCGTACCCGGATCAGCGGTTGCGGCCGCTCCAACAGGCGATGACGCCGCCGAATCGGCGGGGACCGAGGGGTGATGCCGGCACCGATCGCGGTCGCCCTCGACGCGCCCGATCTAGCGACGGCTCTGGGATGGGCGCACGCCGCTGGCCCCTCGGTGACGACGGTCAAGGTTGGGCTCGAGCTTTTCCTGCGTTACGGCGGTGCTGCCGTCGACGGGGCTCGTGAAGCGAGCGGCGGCCGGGAGGTATTTCTTGATCTCAAGCTGCACGACATTCCCCATACCGTGGCTGGAGCCGCGCGGTCGGTAGCCGACCTCGCGCCGACGTATCTCACGGTGCACGCCTCGGGGGGCGCCGCGATGGTGCGAGCGGCCGTCGAGGCGCTGCCGGACACCCGCGTTGCTGGGGTCACGGTCCTCACCTCGATGTCGACCGAGGACCTCGATGCGGTCGGGCTGCGCGGACCAGCCCTTGATGCGGTGCGTCGCCTCGCCTTGCTCGCCGTCGGGGCTGGGGCGCGGGCCTTGGTCTGTTCGCCCCACGAAGTTTCTGCCGTCCGGGCTGAGGTCGGCTCGGGCATCACGCTGATTACACCGGGCGTACGCCCGGCCGGGGGAGACCTAGGTGACCAGGCCAGGGTGGCGACGCCCGAGCAAGCTCTTGCCGACGGCGCCGATCTACTCGTGATCGGCCGGCCGATCACCGGTGCGGCCGACCCCGGAGCAGCCGCCGCCGCGATCGCTGCCGCGCTCCAGGTCTCCGCCGCTCACTGACCCCACGTTCCCGCCCGTACGTCACGCTCGGCCCGGCCCGGGGGACGGCTGTGGCGTCGTTGGGCGGCGCGAGGACGGCGTCGCGGTGAACCTTCGGTGAACTCCCGTGGTAAGCCGCGTCTTGCGGAGCGCGTCAGGCCCCTTGGGTAGCAGGATCTGCCCAACACCAACTCATACCCAGGGATGTTCATGAACCACCCCACCGCCGAAGACCTGCTGCGTGTTCCGCTGTTCGCCGAGCTGTCGATGGATGTTGCGGAGGTGCTTGCCCAGCGCTTCGACGTGGAGGAGTACGCCGCTGGTCGAGATCTCGTCACCGAGGGTCGCTCCGGATACGCGTTTTATGTCATCGACCAGGGCAAAGTTTCGGTGACCCGCGAGGGCGAGGAGTTGCGCACGCTCGGTGCGGGCGACTTCTTCGGCGAGATCGCGATCATCGGCGAGGGTCGACGAACGGCGTCAGTCACGGCGACCGAGCCCGTCACCGTCTGGACGATGTTCGGTACGGCGTTCCGTGAGTTGGAGATGAGCCGGCCGGACGTGGCCACCCAGCTCCAGGTCGCGATGCGACAGCGCCTCGCCACCGGCTAGCCACCGAGCCCGCCACCCCGGACCGTGGGTGCGCGGACTATTCCGGAGTTCTGGGCGTCGCCCACAACGCGGCGCGGGGGAACTTGCTGTCCCCAGGGGTGCGTTGCCGCAGGTCAACCGGTACGGATAGGTTCCGGTGGCGTCTGATACCTCCGCAGGGCCGCGACGGCCCGACCCCGTCGAGAGCGAGTACTGGTGGCTCTTCCAACCCTCACCCCTGAGCAGCGCGCTGCCGCACTCGACAAGGCGGCAGCCGCTCGGCGCGAGCGGGCCGAGGTGAAGAACCGCCTCAAGCACTCCGGTGCGTCGCTGAGCGAGGTCGTCCGCGCGAGTCAGACCAACGACGTCATCGGCAAGATGCGGGTTTCGGCCTTGCTCGAGTCGATGCCGGGGATCGGCAAGGTCCGGGCCCAGCAGATCATGGAGCGGCTGCAGATTGCCCCGACCCGACGGGTTCGGGGTCTCGGGGTTAACCAGGTGGCTGCCCTCGAACGCGAGTTCGGGGTTGGCTGACGACCCGTTGGCTGCTGAGCCCGCCCGCTCCCGGCTGACCGTCTTGTCCGGTCCCTCGGGCGTCGGGAAGAGCACGGTCGTGGCCTACCTGCGGGCCACCCATCCCGAGGTCTGGCCGTCGGTGTCGGCGACGACGCGTCCTCCACGGCCCGGCGAGGTGGACGGCGTGCACTACTTCTTCGTCAGCGCCGAGGAGTTCGCGCAGATGGTCGCCCGTCACGAGCTGCTGGAGTGGGCGTCCTTCGCCGGCTATTCCTATGGGACTCCCCGAGCCGCGGTTGAGGAGCACCTGCGGGCGGGTTCACCGGTTGTTCTGGAGATCGAGCTCAACGGTGCCCGGCAGGTGCGCTTGGCCATGCCGGACGCGCTCCTGGTCTTCCTCAAGCCCCCGTCCTGGGAGGCCCTGGTCGAGCGATTGGTCGGCCGCGGGACGGAGGAACCCGACGTGATCGCTCGGCGACTCGACGTCGCCCGGATCGAGTTGGCGGCCGAGAGCGAGTTCGACGCTTCGCTGGTCAACGTCGACGTCGAGGACGTCTGTGCCCAACTGGTAGCCTTAATGGGTATAACCCCCGATCCACCCGCTGTGCTCGATTGAGCGCGCCTGCGTGGTCGGGATCCTGACCCTGAACCGAGAGGTCCCGCGTGTCCGGCACCGTCGCTGCCCCTGAAGGCATCACCAACCCGCCGATCGATGAGTTGCTCGAGGCTGTCGACAACAAGTACGGGCTGGTTCTCTACGCCGCCAAGCGCGCGCGCCAGATCAACGCCTACTACAGCCAGCTCAGCGAGGGCCTGCTCGAGTACGTCGGCCCGCTCGTGGACACCCACGTCCAGGAGAAGCCGCTTGCCGTCGCCCTACGCGAGATCAACGCAGGTCTGCTGACCCTCGAGCACGTCGAGACCCCACCCGAAGACTGAATGTGCCAAAGACTGAGTTGACCGAGCTCCTCTAGCCATGCCCTCGCGCGTCGTTCTCGGCGTCAGCGGGGGCATTGCTGCGTACAAAGCCTGCGAAGTCCTGCGGCGGCTCACCGAGCTCGGCCATCTGGTGACGGTGGTGCCTACCGAGGCGGCGCTGAACTTCGTGGGTGCAGCCACCTGGGAGGCGCTCTCAGGCCACCCGGTGGCCACGGACGTGTGGACCGATGTTGCGCGCGTCCCGCACGTGCGCCTTGGGCAGGAGGCAGACCTCGTCCTCGTCGTTCCCGCCACAGCTGACCTGATGGCTCGGGCGGTGCACGGTCGCGCGGACGACCTGCTGGCGGCAACCCTGCTGACGGCTCGCTGCCCAGTGGTGCTCGCCCCCGCCATGCACACCGAGATGTGGGAGCACGCGGCGACCAGGGCCAATGTGGAGACCTTGCGAGCGCGCGGCGTCGTGGTCCTCGACCCGGCGGTTGGTCGGCTGACGGGCGCTGATTCTGGGGTGGGACGGTTGCCCGAAGCCGCGGAAATCGTCGAGGTTGCCCGTCGCGTCCTGGACCGGGGAGCCGCCGGTCTCACCACACCCGATCTGTTGGGCCGGCATGTCGTGATCTCGGCCGGCGGGACCCGCGAACCCCTGGATCCCGTGCGTTTCCTGGGCAACCGGAGTAGCGGACGTCAGGGTTGGGCCTTGGCCCGTACGGCCGCCGCGCGCGGTGCGCGCGTCACGCTGATCGCTGCCAATGTGGCCTTCGACGACCCTGCTGGCGCGATGGTTGTCCGGGTTGGGAGCGCGGCCGAGCTCGAATCCGCAGTGCTCGTGGCGGCGGGCTCCGCGGACGTCGTGGTCATGGCTGCGGCAGTTGCCGATTTCCGGCCGGTCGGTGTCAACGAGTCGAAGATCAAGACGCACGCCAGCTCTGGGGGTCTGGCCCCCATCGTCGTGGAGCAGACTGCGGATGTTCTTGCTGGCGTGGTGGCGATCAAGACCCCTGGTCAGGTGATCGTCGGCTTTGCTGCCGAGACCGGGGACTCTGCCGGCGACGTACTCGCTCACGGCCGGGCCAAGCTGGCGCGCAAGGGCTGTGACCTGCTCGTGGTCAATGAGGTGGGCGCTGGTCGCGGCTTTGAGGTTGCTGACAATGCTGGCGTCGTACTCGGCCTCGACGGGTCGGCGACCGAGGTTCGCCTCGGGACCAAGGAAGCGTTGGCCGACGTGGTGTGGGACCTCGTCGTCGAACGACTGCCCAGGCCCTAACTCCGAGCCGGGTAGACTCGCGCTGTCTGTGGCTCTCTCGAGCTCAGCCGTTGATCTCGTCCCGCCGTCGTAGGAGCTTCTGTTGTCGCGTCGCCTTTTCACCTCGGAGTCAGTTACCGAGGGACACCCCGACAAGATCGCTGACCAGATCAGCGACTCGATCCTGGACGCGCTTCTCAAAGAAGACCCGAAGAGTCGGGTCGCCGTCGAGACGCTCGTGACCACCGGCATGGTTCACGTGGCCGGTGAGGTGACCACTTCAGGGTGGGCGGACATTCCCACGATCGTGCGGGAGAAGATCCTGGAGATCGGCTACGACTCATCCAAGAAGGGTTTTGACGGCCTGTCGTGCGGCGTGCAGGTGTCGATCGGCGCCCAGTCGCCGGACATCGCCCAAGGCGTCGATGACGCCTATGAGGAGCGTGAGGGTCACTCGGTGGATCCTTTGGACAGGCAGGGCGCGGGCGACCAGGGACTGATGTTCGGCTACGCCTGCGACGACACCGCAGAGTTGATGCCTCTCCCCATTCACCTCGCGCACAGGCTGGCCCTCCGACTGTCCGAGGTCCGCAAGTCCGGGGTGATCCCCTACCTGCGCCCCGACGGCAAGACCCAGGTCACGATTGAGTACGACGGCGACCGAGCCGTTCGGCTCGACACCGTCGTCGTGTCCAGCCAGCACGCAGGTGACATCGACTTGGCCACGCTGTTGGCTCCTGACGTACAAGAATTCGTCGTTGAGCCGGAACTCGCGGCGCTGGGTATCGATACGGCGGGCTACACGCTGCTGGTGAACCCGACCGGGCGCTTCGAGATCGGCGGGCCGATGGGTGACGCCGGCCTGACCGGTCGCAAGATCATCGTCGACACCTATGGCGGAATGGCCCGCCACGGCGGTGGCGCGTTCTCCGGCAAGGATCCGTCCAAGGTGGACCGCTCGGCGGCCTATGCCATGCGCTGGGTCGCTAAGCACGTCGTCGCGGCTGGGCTCGCCCGTAGGTGTGAGGTTCAGGTGGCCTACGCCATCGGTAAGGCGCATCCCGTGGGGTTGTTCGTCGAGACCTTCGGCACCGGCGTCGTCCCCGACACCCAGATTCAGTCGGCGATTACCGAGGTCTTCGACCTGCGTCCAGCGGCCATCATCGGCGACTTGGACCTGCTCCGGCCGATCTACGCACAGACGGCGGCGTACGGGCACTTCGGCAGGGAGCTGCCCGATTTCACCTGGGAGCGCACCGACCGCATCGACGCACTCAAGGCCGCCGCCGGCTCCTGACCGCCCGCCACAACTTCACGCGCGACACGCCGTCCTCGCCTGTGATCTACCACGCGTAGGCAGGCGCATTTCGCGCGTGAAGTGCAGCAGTCGGTTGTCTCCACGCGCGAAGTGGGGGCCGCTGAGCGTGGTGAACCAGACGTCAGCACGGCGTGTCGCGCGTGAAGTCGCGGGGGGCGCGGAGTGGTCGGGGATACCTGCGACGATCCTCGCGTGACTTCGCCGGAGCAACTCGAGCTCGTCCAACAAGCCCGGGCGCGGGTGCGCTCGGCGCGTCCCAAGCCGGTCGAGCCGCTCGCTGAGCGCGACCCGGTCGCCCGGGTCGTGGTCGATGTCTCCCTCCCGCACCTGGACCGCACGTTCGACTACTCCGTCCCCGCGGCAATGTCCGAGGCCGCGCAGCCTGGGGCACGCGTGCGCGTCCGTTTTTCCGGTCGACTCGTCGACGGCTTTGTCGCCGAACGCATCTCCCATAGCGACCACGCCGGAGCCCTGGCCCGGCTGGCCCGAGCCACCTCACCGGAACCCGTCCTGACCCCTCAGGTGGCCGCGGTCGGCCGGGCTGTGGCCGACCACTATGCGGGAGTGCTAGCCGACGTGCTCAGGCTGGCCGTACCCCCACGGCACGCGGCGGCCGAAGCGAAAGCCTCACCCGAGCCCCAGCTCCCGCCCGGCGCACCAGGTCCGGGTCCTTGGGCCGATTACCCGGCTGGACCGGCGTTCCTGCGTGCGATCTCCGCGGGCAAGGCACCCGCAGCTGTCTGGACGGCGCTGCCCGGACCGACCTGGCCCACAGCTGTCGCCACAGCGGCCCAGACCGCCCTCGCCGCCGGCCGCGGGGCGCTCGTGGTCGTGGCCGACGCCCGTGACGTGGCTCGAGTTTCCGGCGCGCTCGCGGAGGTGTGCGGTCCCGGCCAGCACGTTGTGCTGACGGCCGACCTCGGCCCGGCTGAGCGCTACCGCAGATTTCTTGCGCTGAGCCGCGGGTCGGTCCGGTGCGTCGTGGGTACTCGGGCGGCCCAGTTCGCTCCGGTACGCGACCTCGGGCTAGCGGTGGTCTGGGACGACGGTGACGACCTGCATGCCGAGCCCCATGCCCCCTACCCGCACGTGCGTGAAGTCCTGCGTCTGCGCGCGGCAGCGGAGGGCTCGGCGCTACTCGTCGGGGGCCACGCCATGACCGCCGAGGGCCGCCTGATGATTGACGAAGGCTTGGCTCACGCCGTCGCTCCGGCGCGTGGCACGCTGCGCGGCTTGGCCCCGCTCGTGCGCCCAGCCGGCGACGATTCCGAGCTCGGCCGCGACCCGGCGGCTCGTACGGCCCGACTGCCACAGCTCGCCTGGCGCACAGCCCACAAAGCGCTCGCGTCCGGCCCTGTGCTGGTGCAGGTGCCGCGACGTGGCTACGTGCCGTCGTTGGCGTGCGCCGCATGCCGCACGCCTGCGCGCTGCCCAACCTGCGCGGGGCCGGTTGCGCTGGCATCTGGCCACGCGGTCCCGCACTGTCGATGGTGCGGGCGTCCAGCCGGTCGGTTCACGTGCCGTGAGTGTCAGGGCGACAAGCTGCGTGCCCAGGTCGTCGGCGCGGGCCGGACGGCCGAAGAGCTCGGCCGAGCGTTCCCGGGCGTGCCGGTGCGGACGTCGGGGCGTGACGGCGTACTCGCCGTGGTCGGTCCGGAGCCTGCTTTGGTGATCTCGACGCCCGGTGCCGAACCCGTCGCCGAGGGTGGCTATGTCGCTGCTTTGCTCCTTGACGGCTGGGCGCTGCTTGACCGACCCGACCTGCGCGCGAGTGAGGAGACGCTGCGCCGCTGGCTGGCCGCGGCTGCGCTGGTGCGGCCCGGGTCGGAGGGCGGCCGGGTCGTCGTCATGGCCGACGCGGGGCACCGCGCAGTCCAGTCGCTCGTGCGCTGGGATCCTTCGGGTGCAGCGGATCGCGAGTTGGCCGACCGTCGTGAACTTGGGTTCCCTCCCGTGACCAGTCTCGCCGAGATCTCTGGTGCACCTGCAGGAGTAGCCGACCTGCTGGCTGCCGCCGAGCTTCCAGAGGCAGCGCTGATATTGGGTCCACAGCTCGAGGAGTCACCGGGTGGGGGCGGGCGCGGACGGCGTGCGTCGGTCGCAGGCGCCGAGGGTCGCGTCCGAGCCGTGATCCGGGTCGGTCGGGGGGACGTCCCTGCATTGGCGCGCTCGTTGGCAGTTGCCCAGGCTGCGAGGTCGGCCCGCAAGGCCCTCGACCCGGTGCGCGTGCGCATGGACCCCGCCGACATCGGCTGACCTGGCACGCAAGGACTGGCCTGGTCTGCCGCCTAGACTGGAGCACCGTAAGAACCCAGCCCGGACGGGAGCATCCTGCGTGGCCATCCAGCCGATCCGCCTGTTCGGCGACCCGGTGCTGCGCACACCGGCTGTCCCCGTTGTGGACTTCGACAAGGAACTTCGCAGCCTGGTCCGGGACCTGACAGACACCATGATGGATGCCCCGGGAGTTGGGCTGGCGGCGCCGCAGCTCGGTGTGGGTTTGCGGGTGTTCACCTACTGGGTTGACGAAGAGGTCGGCCACCTGGTCAATCCTGACCTGACACTCAGCGATGACGAACAAGAAGGCGATGAGGGTTGCCTATCGATTCCCGGGCTCACCTACCCGTGCTTGCGTGCGTTCGGAGTTGTGGCGCGCGGGTTCGACATGTTCGGCGAACCCGTGGTTCTCGAGGGCACGGACCTGCTGGCCCGCTGCATTCAGCACGAGACTGACCATCTCGACGGGATCTTGTTCGTGGACCGTCTTGATCGCGAGCAACGCAAGCTCGCCCTCAAAGCGATCCGAGAGGCCGAGTGGTCGGGCCTGCCTGGTGCCCTTGTCAAGGTGAGCCCGCACCCCACCGGCGGTCTGGCCTTCTGACGTGAGGGTCATGTTCGCCGGGACGCCTGGGCCTGCGCTGCCTTCACTGCGCGCCCTCGTGGAGTCGGAGCACGACGTGGTCGCAGTCCTCACCCGTCCCGACGCTCGTGCCGGACGTGGCCGTACCCGCGCGGCCAGCCCGGTCGGCTCACTCGCGCTCGAGCTCGGCATTCCTGTCCTCAAGCCCGTTCACCCAAGCGAGCCCGCGTTTCTCGAGACCCTGCGCGATTTGGCCCCGGACGTCTGTCCCGTCGTGGCGTACGGAGCCTTGATCCCGCGCGTCGCGCTCGACATCCCCCTCCACGGCTGGGTCAACCTGCACTTCTCGTTGCTGCCGGCCTGGCGGGGCGCGGCGCCGGTCCAGCACGCGATTCTCAACGGCGATGAGGTCACCGGAGCGACGACCTTCCTTCTGGAGGAAGGTCTTGATACCGGGCCGGTCTTCGGGCACGTCACCGAGGAGATCCGCCGCGACGACACGGCGGGCCAACTGCTGGCTCGCCTCGCTGATAGCGGTGCTCACCTTCTGGTGCAGTCTCTGGCCGGCATCGAGCAGGGGATGATGCAGCCGGTGGCCCAGCCGGCCAGCGGAGCCACCTCAGCGCCCAAGATCGCCACGAACGACGCATGCGTCGACTGGGCAGCGCCTGCCCTGCGGGTGGACCGATTGATCCGGGCCTGCACTCCGACACCGGGGGCTTGGACGACCGTCCGCGGAGAGCGGCTCAAGCTCGGGCCAGTCCGGGTGGCCACGGGTGAGCTGGGGGCCTTGAGGTTGCCGTCCGGGGTGCTGCACGTCGATCGTCGGGCGGTAGTCGTCGGGACCGGATCGACGCCGGTGCTTCTTGGGGAAGTCGGCCCGCAGGGCAAGCCGGCGATGTCGGCCCCCGACTGGGCGCGCGGTGCGCGGCTGTCTGATGGCGAAGGGTTCGGGTCTTGAGTTCCGCCTCGGGTGGCCGCGGTCAGCGCCCGGCTAAGCCCTATCGGCGCCCTCAGCCCGACGCACCGCGTCGAGCCGCTTACGACACCCTTCGAGCAGTTCGAGTGGAGGACGCCTACGCCAATCTCGTACTGCCCGGGATGTTGCGTGATCGTCGCATCCAGGATCGAGACGCTGCCTTCGCGACGGAGCTGACGTACGGCACACTGCGGGGAACCGGAACCTACGACCTGATCATCGGTGCATGTGTCGACCGGCCGCTCACGCAGGTCGACGGCGAGGTGCTCGATGTTCTGCGGTTGGGCGCCCACCAACTGCTCGCCATGCGAGTGCCGGATCACGCGGCCGTTGGGGAGACCGTCGAACTCGCTCGGGCGACGGTCGGTGACGGCCGGGCGAAGTTCGTCAACGCTGTCCTGCGCAAAGCTGGTGCCCACGACCTTCCTTCCTGGCTCGCCGTACTCGCTCCGGACGTCGAGTCTGATCCCCTCGGGCATCTCAGCGTCGTTCACGCACACCCCGTCTGGATCGTCTCCGCTTTCGCGGACTCCCTCGGCGTCGACCCGGCCGACCCGCTGGGGCGCGCTGAGCTCGCCGAGCTCCTCGTGGCTAACAATCTCCCGGCGCAGGTCACCCTGGTCGCCCGTCCGGGAAGGTCCAGTCAAGAGGACTTGGCCGCGCTCGGTGCGCGTCCTGGCCGGTGGTCCCCCTTCGCTGGTCTCCTCGACAGCGGCGATCCGGCGGGCTTTGACGCGGTGCGACGAGGCGATATCGGGGTTCAGGATGAAGGCAGCCAGTTGGTTGCCTTGGCCTCCGCGGCGGTTCCTCTGGGCCCCCCGGCGGGCACCGATCTCCGTTGGCTGGATTTGTGTGCCGGACCGGGCGGAAAGGCTGCCCTGTTGGCCGGGCTCGCTCAGGCTCGCGGTGCGCACCTCACTGCAAACGAGCCACAGCCGCACCGAGCCGACCTGATCCGACGTGTGGTCGGCACTCGAGCCGAGGTGATCGTCAGTGATGGCCGAGCCGGGCCTTGGGACGACTCGTCCTTCGACCGGGTGCTCGTCGATGCGCCGTGCACGGGGCTGGGTGCCCTACGACGGCGCCCGGAAGCCCGCTGGCGACGCGTCCCCGCGGACATCGACGGGCTGGTGGTGCTCCAGCGTTCACTGTTGGGTGCGGCCGTTGACGCCGTACGACCGGGTGGCGTCGTTGCCTACGTGACTTGCTCTCCAGTCGTCGCCGAGACACGCGGAGTTGTCGACTCCGTCCTCGCCGGCCGCAGGACCCTCGAATGGATCGATGCGCGAGAGCATCTGGCGGGCGTCATGAATCCAGGGAGCCGCCAGGCAGCCGACCTTGGGCCAGGCCCAGACGTCCAGCTGTGGCCGCACAAACACGGCACCGACGCGATGTACCTCGCCCTGCTGCGCAAGAGCCCCGATAGACCGTGACTCAGAGGTGGCTGTTGGCCCGCGAGAGGTCTTCCTCGAAGTCGACCTCGACGGCGAACAAGTCTCCGATGTCGAAGGGCAGGACGCGCGTATGGTCTCGCTCGATCGTGAGCTCGATGCCTCGCTCGAAGTAGTCGGAGTCGTCACACTCGGCGAGGCGCTGGATCAGCTTGACCTTGTCGGCGCCGCCCACGTAGTTGATGCCGACGGCCTCCCCTAGGGGGTTTGCGACGGTCTTCGACAAACCCTCCACATAGCCGTCGGAATCGACGGTGTACTTCACTTCTTCCTCACCCACGGCTGCTGAGTTGACGCAGATGAACGACTGCTCCTTGGCGATGAGAGGTTTGCAGCGCTCCAGTACTTCTGGGTCGAACACCACATCACCGTTCAACCAGAGCACGCCACCGGAGGCCGAATGCCGAAGAGCCTTCAACAGACTGCGGTTAGTGTTGGTGCGGTCATAGTTCTCGTTGTAGACGTATCCGACGTCTGGGAACTCCTCGAGGATCAACTCAAGCTTGAAGCCGACGACGGTGGTGATACGCAGGTCATCGAAGGAGCTCTGAAGATTCTCGATCTGCTGGCGCATGATGGTCCGCCCGTCGGCCAGGGGCGTGAGGGGTTTCGGCCAGGGTCGGCCCAAACGGGTCCCCATGCCGGCCGCGAGGATGGTGGCTTGCACGGTCATCGGTTCCCCGTTAACTCGATCGAAGCGGTTGGCGTTGTTTCGACGGTACGGCTGAGGCTCAATTGGCGCAGAGCCTCATCATGGTCTGCAATGGCGAAGCCGAGTTCCTGCCAGAATCGCTCGGTGCTCTGGCCCGGGGCGAGACCGTCAAAGTAGAAGTCTCGTAATTCGTGACGAGCGGTGCGCATCGGATCCTCGGCAAGGACTGCAGTCAGGTCCAGTGCAAGAGTATCGATGGTCTCTCTGTCGATGATGTGCGATCCGCTGGCTACCGGTGCGTCCTTGAGCAGCCGCTCACGATTGGTTCGGCGGTCGCAAAGCATGAGCGGGGCGTCTGGCCGCAAGTAGAGATGATCAAGGGCCACACTGGAGACATCGGCAACCATGACGTCGCTAGCACGGATGACGTCCAAGACATTCGAGTCAAGCAGTGCCGCGTGGCCGCTTGCCGGATTTGAGGTCGTGGCCGTCTGGATGAGACTCATGATGTTTCGGTGTCCAAGTGCGACGTTGGAGTCACGTGAGCTAACCACCCGCGGGTGCGGCTTGTAGAGGACGCGAGCGCCGGGTTGGGCCAAGGCTGCGGAAATGATCTGCGGGCCGTACCGGTCGACCGATGTGTAGTTGTTGGCGTCGTCCTCGCCCTCCCAGGTGGGCGCATAACTGATCGTCGGTCCAGCCCAGGGCGGAATCACCTCGGTGTCGGCTAGATCAAGTTGCGGTCGGCCTACTCGTACCAGTCTGGACTGATCGAACCAAGCGAGCGCTGCCGCATGCCTTTGTACCGCCGCCTCCCCAGCGACAAAGACCCGGTCGTAGGCCTTGACTTGGTTGCTCACCATGCTGATCTTGTCGCTCTCGCCATGGTTCACATGGATGTGTACAGCTTGCTGAAAGCTGAGGGACTGGAAGTTCTTCATGCCGTTGTTTACGTAGATGACAGCGTGGAAGTCACCCCGGTCGTAGAAGGCCATCAGGTCTGTGTACAGCGGCGCGAACAGCACAGTGAGGGAGGTCAGGTTCTCCAACGCTTGATGGGTACCCGAACTCCGCACAACGACGACGGTTCTGACGTCTGGGTTTGACTCGAACACGGGGAGCCACTGCTTGAGCTGGTACAGCTTTTCAGGGCCATCTGAGAAGTAGACGGCGACGTCAGCACTGGGGAGGTCGGACAGGTCGAAGGAGGCCTGTTGGGGCGCGCCGAGGGCGGTCATCCGTCTGCCGACACTGCGCACGGTGCGCTTGGAGAAGCGGGACACGGGCCCGCCCCTGTGGCTTGTTCTGGTCACTGTCCCCGCCTACATGGGTGGAATCTCGTCCGACACTGCCGTTTCACCATCGTCCCCCATGGTACTCAGCGGGGGGCCTAGCGCGACGTGGCTAGGTGTGGAGCAGTCGCCAGTGAGGAGAGGATGGGCAGGTGCCCGACCGGCCGCTAGCGTGAGGACTGTGGACCTTCGCATCTCGCCGAGCATCTTGTCGGCTGACTTCGCCCGGCTCGCTGACGAGGCCGCCCGGGTAGCTGGCGCAGCAGACTGGCTGCACGTCGATGTCATGGACAATCACTTCGTCCCGAATCTGACCTTGGGGCTCCCGGTCGTGGAAGCTCTCCTTCGAGTTTCTGCGACCCCGGTGGATTGCCATCTGATGATTGACGACCCTGACCGTTGGGCGCCGGCCTATGCCGAGGCGGGCGCGGGTTCGGTGACGTTCCATGTCGAAGCGGCCGCGGAGCCCGTACGCCTTGCTCGGGCGCTTCGCTCGGCAGGGGCCAGGGCCGGCATGGCTCTGAAACCCGGCACAGCGGTTGACCCGTACGCCGAGCTGCTCCCTGAGCTTGACATGCTCCTCGTGATGACCGTGGAGCCCGGATTCGGCGGTCAGGCGTTCATATCCGAGATGTTGCCCAAGATCCGTCGGGCCAAAGAGTTGATCCGTGCGTCGGGCGGAGCGGTCTGGCTCCAAGTGGACGGAGGCGTCGCCGACGACACGATCGCGCAGTGCGCCGAGGCGGGAGCTGACACGTTCGTGGCCGGATCAGCCGTCTATGGCCCGGAGGATGCCGCAGCGGCCTGCCGAAGGCTCAGGGCGCTCGCGACGACGGGGGCATTGGCGGCCGGCACCGAAACTGCTGTGGCAGACTAGACGTGTAAGGCAACACATCGTGCGTCCCGGGGTCGGTGCAATTCCGAGCCGGCGGTGACAGTCCGCGACCCGGCCGAAGCCATCGGCCGGTTGACCAGGTGAAACTCCTGGACCGACGGTGAAAGTCCGGATGGGAGGCGACGCGCGAGCACGTCCGCACCGCCGCGCGTCCTGCGGCGGTGGCTCGGGCTTGCTTGCGATGACCTTCGTACACCTCGGGACCGCGACCGACGCGGAGAGGGGTGTGCATGGCCAGTTCAGTCGAGAGCGCCGCGATGCGTCGCGCCCTCCACCTCGCGCGTACTCCTGATTTCCGCCCCAACCCGAACCCGCGCGTCGGATGTGTTCTGTTGTCAGCCGACGGTGCTGTCGTGGGTGAGGGTTTCCACTGCGGGGCAGGTACGCCACACGCCGAGGTCGCTGCACTCGCGTCAAGTGGCGAGGCTCGTGGTGCCACCGCTGTTGTTTCCCTCGAGCCGTGTTCCGGCTTCGATCGCGTCGGCCGCTGCGCCGAGACCCTGATCGAGGCCGGTGTCGCTCGCGTCGTTTTCGGCCAGACCGATCCCAACCCGACTGTCGCTGGGGGCGCCGCGCGACTGCGTGCGGCCGGAGTGGATGTGGAGGGGGGGCTCCTGATCGAGGAGTGCACCGAACTGAACGTTGCCTGGTCACTGGCCGTCAGACGGGGATGGCCGGTCGTGACCTGGAAGTTCGCCTCGTCCCTCGACGGCAGGAGCGCTGCAGCCGATGGATCGAGTCAGTGGATCACCGGGATCTCCGCGCGCCGCGATGTTCATCGGCTGCGCGCCGAGTGTGACGCCATTCTCGTGGGCACGGGCACGGCACTGGCTGACGACCCACAGCTGACCGTGCGGGATGCACACGACACTCCCAGGCCGCCTTCTGAGCAGCCCCTGCGTGTCGTGATGGGTCGCACCGAACTTCCTGCGGGCGCCCAGCTACGTGACTCTTCGGCCACCACCGTTCACCTGGCCACGCACGATCCGGTGGAAGTCCTCGAGGCTCTACATGGTCGCGGGATTCGGCACGTGTGGTTGGAAGGCGGCCCCACCGTGGCCGGGGCTTTTGTCAGAGCCGGGTTGGTTGACGAGGTCATCGCCTACGTCGCACCGCTTCTCTTGGGTGGCGGGCCTGCCGTGCTTGGAGATGCCGGAATCGCGACCCTGGCCGAAGGGCTGCGCTTTCAGCTGGTTGACGTGACCCAGCTCGGTGACGACGTACGACTGACGATGTTCAGGAAGGTCTGAGGATGTTTACCGGGATCGTTGAAGAGCTCGGAACCGTGCAGGCCATCGAGGTGCAAGCCGATGCCGCGCGAATCACGGTGAGCGGACCGTTGGTGACCACCGACGTCCTTCATGGCGCATCGATCGCCGTCAACGGCGTATGTCTCACCGTGGTGGAGAGCGTGGACGGCCACTTCACTGCCGACGTCATGCGCGAGACCCTCGAGCGATCGAGCCTCGGCGAGCTTGTCGTCGGCAGTCGCGTGAACCTCGAGCGGCCGGTCACCCTGGCTGATCGTCTCGGCGGTCATCTCGTGCAAGGCCACGTCGACGGCACGGGCGTGATCCTCGACCGCACGCCCGCCGAACACTGGGAGGTCGTCCGGATCGGGCTGCCGACCGAGCTGGTCCGGTACGTCGTCAAGAAGGGGTCCGTCACCGTCGACGGCGTCTCGCTCACCGTCGTGGACGTCGGCACCGATTGGTTCACGGTCAGCCTCATCCCCACCACGCTCGAGCTGACCACATTGGGGCACAAACAGATCGGCGATCTCGTCAACCTCGAGGTCGACGTCATCGCGAAGTACGTCGAGAAGTTGATAGGGGAGCGGACATGAGCACCACGTACGTGGGTATCCGGCTCGACCAGGTCGAGGAAGCCGTGGCGGCGATCGCACGCGGGGAAGCCGTGGTCGTCGTCGATGACGAGGATCGGGAGAACGAGGGCGACCTGATCTTTGCTGCTGGCAAAGCGACTCCGGCCCTCGTGGGGTTCATGATCCGGCATACGTCCGGGTATCTGTGTGTCCCTATGGAAGGTCCTGATCTGGACCGCCTCGGGCTCCCCCCGATGACCCTGGTCAACGAGGACCGCAAGGGCACGGCGTATGCGATCACCGTGGACGCACGCGACGTCCAGTCAACGGGCATCTCGGCGGAGGACCGCTCGCGCACGATCCGGGTGCTCAGCGACTCTGCTACCGAGCCGCGCGACCTGACCAGGCCAGGTCACGTGGTTCCGCTTCGGGCCATGCCCGGGGGAGTGCTCAGGCGCCCTGGGCACACCGAGGCAGCGGTGGACCTGGCTCGGTTGGCTGGCCTGATGCCAGCGGGGGCGCTCTGCGAACTGGTCAACGACGACGGGTCGATGATGCGGGCGCCGGAGTGTCGCGCCTTTGCCGATGCGCATGCCCTGGTCATGATCTCGATCGCCGATCTGATCGTGCATCGAAGGCGTACCGAGTCCCTGGTCGAGCGGGCAGCCGAAACCGTCCTGCCCACGCTGCACGGGGAGTTCAGCGCGGTTGGGTACCGGAGCCGACTGGACGGCATCGAGCACGTCGCTCTGGTCAAGGGTGAGCTGGGAGACGGCGAGGACGTGCTCGTGCGCGTGCACTCCGAGTGCCTCACCGGGGACGTCTTCGGGTCGTTGCGCTGCGACTGCGGGCCACAGCTGGAGGCGGCTCTGGCGGCCGTGGCAGCCGAAGGCCGGGGGGTGGTCCTTTACATGCGCGGTCACGAGGGTCGGGGGATCGGGTTGGTGCATAAGTTGCAGGCCTACCAGCTCCAGGATCGGGGGAGTGACACGGTCGACGCGAATCTCGAGCTGGGCCTTCCTGCGGATGCCCGCGACTACGGGGTCGGAGCTCAAGTCCTGGTCGACCTTGGGATCCGCTCCATGCGACTCCTCACGAACAACCCGACCAAGCGAGCCGGGCTGGAGGGCTATGGCCTCGCGATCACCGGCCGAGTGCCTCTTCCGGTGATCGCGACCGCGCACAACAGGCGCTATCTCGAAACCAAGCGCGACCGGATGGGGCACGTGCTTCCCGACCTTGGGTCGGGCTCGTGAGCGGGCACGGTGCGCCGGCCAGCGCACTGATCGGAGCATCGACGCTGCGGGTGGCCGTGGTGGCCTCCTCTTGGCACGCTCCCGTGATGGACGGGCTGATCGCAGGCGCCCGACGAGCCCTCGATGATGCCGGCGTCGTGGACCCATTCCTCGTGCGGGTGCCCGGAGCCTTCGAGCTCCCCATCGTCGCTGCTGAGCTGGCTCGGCAGTCGTATGACGCAGTGGTCGTCCTTGGCGTGGTGATTCGGGGAGGCACTCCGCACTTTGAGTACATTTCCTCGGCCGCGACCCACGGACTTACTCGCGTTGCCCTCGACGCTGGTGTGCCGATCGGTTTCGGGCTGCTCACGTGCGACAACGAGGAGCAGGCCTTGGCTCGGGCGGGTCTCCCAGACTCAGTAGAAGACAAAGGTCGCGAGGCGGCCGATGCCGCACTCGCCACGGCCCTGACACTGCGGTCACTCCGAGCGCCTTAGGCTTGCACCTATGAAGACCTTCGACCAGCTGTTCGCCGAACTCACAGCCCGTGACGCCTACCGCCCTGATCACTCCTCAACGGTGCGTCTCCTCGAAGACGGCGTACACGCGATCGGCAAGAAGGTCGTCGAAGAGGCCGCCGAGGCGTGGATGGCGGCCGAGCACGAAACCCCCGAGCGGGCGGCGGAGGAGATTGCCCAGCTCATTTATCACGTCCAGGTCCTGATGGTGTCGCTCGGGCTGTCCCTCGACGACGTCTATCACCGGCTGTGAGTCCGGCGATGTTGCGCGTGGCCGTACCCAACAAAGGGTCCTTGGCTGAGCCAGCCAGCCAGATGTTGCGCGAGGCCGGATATCGGCAGAGGTCCGACCCGCGTGAGCTGGTTCTTCAGGATTCGGACAACGCCACTGAGTTCTTTTTCCTTCGTCCCCGTGACATCGCGGTCTATGTCGGCTCCGGCCAGCTCGATGTCGGCTTCACTGGTCGCGATCTGCTCCTCGACAGCGGTGCGGCCGCTGATGAGATCCTGCCGCTCGGTTTTGGCGCGTCTACTTTTCGCTTCGCTGCTCGCCCCGGCTCGGCTCAGTCGGTGCAGGAGCTGGAGGGCCTCCGGGTCGCCACGGCGTACCCGGGTTTGGTGGGCAAGCACCTCGCCTCGCTGGGTGTGACGGCCGAGGTCATCCGGCTGGACGGCGCCGTTGAGACCTCGGTTCGCCTAGGCGTTGCTGACGTCATAGCCGACGTGGTCGAGACGGGGAGCACCCTGCGACAGGCAGGACTGGAGATTTTCGGCGACCCGATCCTTCGGTCAGAAGCCGTCCTCGTGCGACGCACCGGCCTGGCTGTGACGCCCGCAGTCGAGCAGCTTGAGCGCCGATTGCAGGGCGTGATCGTGGCGCGAACCTACGTGATGATGGACTACGACTGCCCAACCGACCTCGTCGAGCGGGCTTGTGCTCTGACCCCTGGAATCGAGTCACCGACCGTCTCACCCCTGCAGCGCGAGGGATGGGTCGCGGTCCGTGCCTTGGTCTCACGACCAGAGACCAACCAGATCATGGATGCCCTGCACGACTTGGGTGCCCGCGGGATCCTCACCACCGACATCCACGCCTGCCGGCTCTAGCTGAGTCCTCTCAGTGCCCGTTCCTGACCGATCAGTGCCTGCTCCTGACCGACCTGTGCTCCCCGTGGTGTGGAGACCGCGTCGAGGTCGCGTGGTGCCGTACGTCCTAGCGGTCGTCGCGTTCTGCGGATTCTGTGTTGTGGCTGTGGCTCTCACCTCAGAGGGTCGCAGTGGGGCGACAACCTTCGACCGGCTGCTGCTCGTGGGCAGCGGGCTAGCGGTCGTTCTCGTGCTTCATCGGCTGGCTCGCGTGCGAGTCGAGGCAGACGTCGCCGGGTTGACCGTGGTCAACCTCTTTCGTCATCGGCGGCTGGAATGGGCAGAGGTGCTGGGTGTGCGTCTTTCGCCGGGCGACCCGTGGGTTCAGCTCGATCTCGCGGACGGCACCACGATGGTCGCCATGGGAATCCAGGGGGCGGACGGTAGTCGGGGTCTCGCCCAGGCGCGAGCGCTTGCTGCCGAGGTCTCCTCGCGCGCGGCGTCGTAGCCAGGGGCAGTGTGCTCACTACGCCGTTGACATTGAGCAACGGGTCCGACGATCCTCGAAGCATGCGCGTGGTTTCGCCACTCCCGACTCACGGCACGGTCTTCTTCGATGACCGCGACCCTGGACGATCGATGCGGGTGTCTTTCCATCCCCGGGATCGAGTTTTCGTCATCAGCATGTGGCGGTACGACAGGTGCCTTTCGACGTTCCGCCTCCCTGCAGGCACCGCGCCAGAGCTGGTGGAGTCCCTCGTGGCTGCGCTTGCGGCGCCGTACGTCACCGAGCCCGGCCGAACCGAGATCGCCCGACTGTCTAGCGGCTCAGGCGCCGTGCGGCCCGGCCCGACACCAGTCGTCGTAGGCGGCGAGGGCGGTAGGCAAGGTGGGGTACAGCCGGTCCACACCGATCGCCTCGGCGAGGCCGAACGCCTCGAGGTCATCACGGAGGTCTTGCTTCACGCGGGCCATCGCAAAGACGATGCCTCGCCCGGACAACTCCCGGCGTAGGTCCTCGACGGCGTCTAGGCCGGTAATGTCCACCTCGACGTTGGCTTCGGCGTTGAGCAGGAACCACCTCACAGGTTCCTCGGGAGAGTCGCTGGCGGCGACCGCCTCAAGGGCTCGACGCCTGAAGTCCTCGGAGTTGGCGAAGAACAACGGCGAGTCGTAGCGGTAGACCACCAAACCAGAGACCCGCTCGGCCGTCGGGTAGTCGTCCACGTCGTGCATCCCCGCCAGCCCCGGGACCTGTCCGAGGATGGCATCGTGCGGTCGGGCCACCCGGGAAAGCAACTCGATCACGGACAATCCGATAGCCAGCAGGATCCCGTAGAGGATGTTGAACAAGAGAACGCCCGCCATCGAGGCCAAGGCGAGCCATAGCTCGCTGCGGCGGAATTTTCCGATCCGCCGAAACTCGGGCAGTGAGATGAGCCGCGTCGCGGCATAGATGACGATCGCGCCCAGTGCGGCCATGGGGAAGTGGGCGAGCGCCGGGCCGAGAAAGAGCAGGACCAGGATCACGCCGACCAGCGCTACCAGCGAGTACAGCTGGGTCTTGCTGCCCACCGCGTCCCCGATGGCCGTACGACTGCCGCTGCTGCTCACCGGGAACCCCTGCGTGAGCCCGGTGCCGATGTTGGACGCACCAAGGGCGAGGAGTTCCTGGTTGGCGTCGACCCGCTCATGGTGACGTGCGGCGAACGCCCGTGCCGTCAGGACGTTGTCTGTGTAGCCCACGATCATGACCCCCAGGGCGGGCAACAGGAGCAGTTTGAGGTCATCGATGGAGATGTCGGGGACCTGCGCCCCAGGAAGGCCGCTCGGGATCGCCCCGACGACGGCGACCCCGCGGGCTTCGAGGTCGAAGGCCACCGTGACCAACGTGGCCAGCACCACCGCTACGAGCGGGCCGGGCGCACGCGGATAGAGCGAGCCGACCACGAACAAGAAGGCGAGCGTTGACAGTCCGAGCACCGTGGTGGCCAGGTTCGCGTCCTCGATGCTCCTGAGGAAGGACGTGATCTCGCCCAGGAAGCCCTGCCCCTCCACCGATACGCCGGTCAGCTTGTCCAGTTGGCCGGAGATCATGATCAACGCAACGCCGGCCATGTACCCGACGAGAACCGGCCGCGAGAGGAGGTCCGCGACGAAGCCCAACCGGGCCGCCCAGCCGAGCAGGCAGTAAATTCCGACGATGACCGCCAGAGCCGCGGCAAGAGCGGCGTACCGACTGGGGTCCGCGAGCGCGAGGGGGCCGATGGCCGCCGCGGTCATCAGAGCCGTTGTCGACTCCGGGCCGACGGAGAGCTGGCGAGACGATCCCAGGAGGGCGTAGAGAGCAAGCGGTGCCATGATCGCCCAGAGCCCCGCAACCGGCGGAAGTCCGGCGACGCCGGCGTAGGCCATCACCTGCGGGACGAGATAGGCCGCGACGGTGACGCCCGCGAGTACGTCACCGCGCAGCCAGCCGCGTTGGTAGCCACGCATCGAGGCGACACCCGGAAGGAGCCGGGCCAGTCGTTGGTCGGTTCCAGGACCCTGCGCGCCAGTCCTCATACCCGGTCAATCTAGGGGTCAGCCGGACTCTCGGGTTGGTAGACCGGCGGTCAGTGAACCTGACGGCCCGGACGCAGCCTGGGGACCAAGAGCAGCTGTGCGCCAGCCGCCATAAGGAGCATCACCAGCATCGCAGTGAAACTGCCGGTCGCGTCGCGAAGCGCACCGGAGACGACGGGGCCGAAGGCGGCAATGACGTAGGACACCAGAAAGGCGTGGGCCGACAGACGAGCCGAGGCCGCAGGGTTCGGCGCGTAGTCGACGAGCAGGACCAGGCCCAGAGTGAAGCCGGCGCCCAGGCCGAGGCCGAGCAGCGCGACGATCGCAACGGGCGCCGAACCTGGAGCGATGAGCAGCCAGGCCAGCCCGAGCACAGCAGCCCCGACCGTTGCCGCGAACACGAGGCGGCGGTCGGCTCGCAGATCGGCGACGGCCGGGACGACGAGGGCAGCGACCAGCTGGACCAGGTTCAAGACGGCGAGCAGCAGTCCCGCCTGGGTAGCCGAGTCGCCTCGTTCTTCGTACAAGGGGGCGACCCAGGCGAGCAGGCTGTAAAAGACGAAGGAGTTGAGGCTGAGGTAGGTCGCAACGATCCACGCAGTCCGGTCGCGCCAGGGCAGTCGCACGTGGGCTGCTGAGGTCGTACCGCCGGGGGTGCCGCGGGCCACAAGGCGCCAGACAACTAGGCCGGCTGCGGCGAGCGCGGACCAGGAAGCGAGGGACCGCTCCCAAGATCCAAGCACGTTGGCGAGCGGGACAGCGAGCGCAGCGGCCGCCGTCGCACCGGCCATCATCGAGGCCATGTAGACGCCGGTCATGGTCCCAGCTCGGTCGGCGAAGAACTCCTTGACGATGCCCGGCAGAACCGTGCCCGCGGTAGCGATTCCAGCACCGGCTACGACCACGCTGAAATAGAGCAGGGGGACCGAAGCCCCTCCAATCCGCATCAGAAGCCCGATCACGATGCACATCAACGCGACGGCCACCGCGCGTTCCCGACCGATGCGCGCCGCCAGCCGTTGGGCTGGTGGGGCGAAAAAGCCCATGCAGAGCAGCGGCAAGGTCGTCAGGGCCCCGGCCGCTGCCCCACTCAGCCCGAGGTCGGCTTGGATCTGGCCGATGAGGGGAGGCACCGAGGTGATCGGGGTGCGCAGGTTGAGCGCGACGGCGACCACACCAAGGGTGAGCAGCCCGACCGACGGTGCGGGTCGGGCGGCAGTTGCGTCTGCTCCGAGCGGTGCGGTCACTCTCCGAGGCTAGGCCCCGAACGTGGGGTTCCTGGCCCAAGCCCCTTGGCTACTCTCAGCATCTGTGGTCAAAGAATCTGTAGTCCCTGAGTCTGTGAGCCCGGTCGAGGAGCCCTATGCCGGGCGAACCTTGCCGGATCCAGGGTTCGCCGGTGATGACGGGGCTGCTCCGACCGAGCTGACCGCGGCGCTCGTCGCCGGCGGTCGGCGGGCAGTTGTCGCGGCGTTGCTTTCCTCGCGGGTGCTTGTTCCGGTCGTCCCGGTCCTGGGCGAGGTCGAGGTCGGCGCAGACGGCCTTGTTCGTGACAAGACCGCAGACATGGCCGTGGTCACGGTTCGGGCGCCGAGCGGGCGGCTGGCGCTGCCCGTCTTTTCGTCGACCGACGCGTTGGACCTTTGGAAGCATGACGCCCGCCCAGTTCCCGTAGCCGGGGTGCTTGCTGCGCGGGCGGCCTTCGACGAGGGGGCAGACACCTTGCTGATTGACGCAGCCGGCCCGGCCCGGGTCGTCTTGGACGGAGCCTTCCTGCTGGCGCTCGCCAACGGTCGGATGCCTGAGCCGTCCACAATGGACCCGGAGACCAGTGCAGCCGTCTATGCCGCCGTCACGGCTTTGGGTCTCCGAGGCGACCAGGTCGTCCTCGAGCCGGGGGACTCGATTGACCTCGTGGTCCGTTTGACGGTCGCGAGTGATGTCACCGATGAGGACGCAGCCGAAGTTGCTCGCGGTCTCGCGGCTGCACTCAGGAGTGATGTCGTCGTCGGCAGCCGATCACCACGTGGATGGGATCTCGTCGTCGAGCGTGCGATCGCGGAATGATTCGACACGCCGAACACGGTCGCCGGTTCGCGACAGGCACGGGAATTCGCCAGGATGGGCGCCGATCACACACGTTGAGGAGAACGAGATGAAGCTCGGATCGCGACTCGGTGCCGAGTTCATCGGCACCTTTCTGCTCGTCTTCGGCGGCACTGGTGCAGCCGTGCTCGCCGCCCAATTCATCGACCCCGTCAGTTCCGAGGCGACTGGGCTCGGCATTGGATTCCTCGGTGTCTCCCTGGCTTTCGGCCTGACCGTGGTGGCGGGGGCCTACGCCTTAGGCCCGATCTCGGGTGGCCACTTCAACCCGGCGATCTCCATCGGGCTGGCCGCCTCAAAGCGGTTCCCGTGGAAGGACGTTGCGCCCTACGTCGTCGTCCAGGTTCTTGCTGCGATCACCGCATCGGCCACCTTGTGGGTCATCGCCATCAACAAGAAGGGCAGCACCGCGGACGCGCTCGCCGCGGGTGGGTTCGCGGCGAACGGCTTCGGCGATCACTCACCAGGCCAGTACGCCCTGCTCGCAGGCTTTCTCATCGAGGTCATCCTGACCGCGGTGTTCCTTCTGGTGATCATGGGTGTCACCGACAAGTTGGCGGCGCCGGGGTTTGCTGCTCTGTCGATCGGCCTCACGCTTACTCTGATCCACCTCATCAGCATTCCGGTCACCAACACGTCGGTGAACCCGGCGCGATCGACCGGCCCTGCTCTCGCGTTGGCGGTGAACGGCGAGGGATGGGCGCTTGGCCAGCTGTGGTTGTTCTGGGTGGCCCCGATCCTCGGCGGTTGCCTCGGTGCGCTGATCTATACCGTCGTGGGCAAGGACAGCGGCGAAGCCGACCCTTCAGGCGAAGACGCGATGGGGGCTTGATCCGGCGCAGTTTGGCCGCCGACGGTTCCCTGCCGTAGTCTCTCGTACGACCGATTCGCCCTCGTTCGCGAGGTCGGGTCAGCAAGTGGAGGTCCACCTCCCACCTGCCAGCCGTTGCACCACCAGGCTGGTGGGTCCGGTCGGTCCGCCTCTTCGGGGGCGAACCTGCATGGATGTCGGCTGCGCGCCCCAGCTCAGCTTGTGTCCTTGCCCGGTCGTGTGGGCCCTCGCTGCGTCAGGCGCGAGGGCCTTTCTCTTGCTCCTGAGCGGTTTCGCCCGTGAACCACGACCGAGGAGGCCCCATCAGCGTCGAACCCCGTATCAACGATCGGATCCGCGTCCCAGAGGTGCGGCTGGTCGGTCCGAACGGCGAGCAGGTCGGCATCGTCCGCATCGAAAAGGCACTCGAGCTGGCCCAGGAGAGCGATCTCGACTTGGTCGAGGTAGCTCCCATGGAGCGCCCGCCGGTGTGCAAGCTCATGGACTACGGCAAGTTCAAGTACGAAAACGCGCAAAAGGCCCGCGAGTCCCGCAAGAACCAGGTCAACACGGTCATCAAGGAAATGAAGCTCCGGCCGAAGATCGACCCGCATGACTACGAGACCAAGAAGGGTCACGTCATCCGGTTCCTCAAGGCTGGTGACAAGGTCAAGATCACGATCATGTTCCGAGGGCGTGAACAGAGTCGACCCGAGCTGGGGTACCGACTCCTGCAGCGCATGGCGGAGGACGTCCAGGAACTCGGCTTCGTCGAGTTCGCACCGAAACAGGACGGCCGCAACATGATCATGGTGCTTGGCCCCTATAAGAAGAAGGCCGAAGCGATGGCTGAGGCCAAGGCAGGCAAAGCCGCGCGGCGCGTGGACGAGTCAGCCGAAGAAGCCGTACCCAGCGCCGCCACCGCACCGATAGCGACAGTTGACGAGGTCATCGACGGCACAGCCGTCGAGGCCTGACCGGAAGGACGACAGGCGCCATGCCGAAAAACAAGACCCACAGCGGGACCAAGAAGCGCTTTCGCGTGACAGGGTCCGGCAAGCTCATGCGTGAGCAGGCCAACGCTCGACACTTGCTCGAGTACAAGTCCTCACGGCGCAAGCGACGCCTCGCGGGCGACGTCAATGTTGCCCCCGCTGACACCAAGCGGATCAAGCGCCTCCTCGGCATCTGACCCTCGTCCCTCACATCTTTCAGGAGCACTGTCATGGCACGCGTCAAGCGGGCGGTCAACGCCCACAAGAAGCGCCGGGTCACCCTTGAGCGGGCGAGCGGCTACCGCGGTCAGCGTTCGCGGCTGTACCGCAAGGCGAAAGAGCAGGTCACTCACTCACTCGTCTACTCCTACGGTGACCGCAAGAAGCGCAAGGGCGACTTCCGTCAGCTCTGGATCCAGCGCATCAACGCGGCCTCCCGCGCAAATGGCCTGACCTACAACCGGCTGATCCAGGGCCTCAAGGCTGCCGACATCGAGGTGGACAGGCGCATGCTCGCCGAGCTTGCGGTCAATGACCCGGCAGCGTTCACCACGTTGGTCGAGCGGGCCAAGGCGGCCCTTCCGTCCGACGTCAACGCACCAGCCGCCTGACCCCTGTTTCGCTAGCGCCTAGATTCTCGGCATGTCTGTCGGGCCGCTGTCACCGCGCAACAAGCGTGTGACGGCGGCCCGTCGGCTTCTCAAGCGGGCCTTCCGAGCCGAGGCGCACGAATTCCTTGTCGAAGGCCCGCAGGCCGTACGCGAGGCGCTCGGGCTCGCTGCAGAGCGTCCCGGCCTCATCCGCCAGGTCTTTGTCACCGGCGACGCCGAGGCCCGTCACCCCGAGCTGCTCGCCGCAGCCCGGGCGCTGGGTGTCGAGGTGGACCATGTCGGGGCCGTGGTGCTCGCCGAGCTGGCCCAAACCGTGACGCCACAGGGAATTGTGGCCGTGTGTGGGTTCGTCGACGTGACGCTCGCTGACTTCCTGAACGATTCACTCGGGCGGAGCCGTACTCCCTCGTTGGTTGCCGTTCTGGCGCACGTCCGCGACCCCGGCAACGCAGGAGCGGTCGTGCGAGTCGCTGACGCGGCCGGGGCGGACGGGCTGGTGCTCTCCGAAGCTTCGGTGGATCCCTACAACGGCAAGGTCGTGCGTGCGACGGCCGGGTCCCTATTTCACGTGCCGCTGGTCCTTGGGGCGGAGATCGCGCAGACCGTGACGGACTTGCGGGCTGCCGGCTTGCGGATCGTGGCCGCTGACGGGGCGGGGGAGCGCGATCTCGACGAAGAGGTCGACTCCGGCGCCCTGTCGGCACCAACCGCCTGGGTCTTCGGAAACGAAGCCTGGGGCCTGCCTGCGGAGACAAGGGCTCTGTGCGACGCGGTGGTCCGCGTCCCCATCCACGGCCGGGCCGAATCCCTCAACCTGGCAACCGCCGCCGCCGTCTGTCTCTACGCCAGCGCCCGCGCCCACCGGTAGTGGGTGCAAGGACCCCTTGCCCCGCTACTTAGCGGGGTTTTGGGCACTCATCGAGTTGCGCTCGCCGAGTCGGCTTGGCCTTGGCGTGACGCCGCGAGACGATTGGACGGACGCCCCGTAGGCCAAGGAGGACCCTGTGAGTTACACCAAGTTGGAGCAGTTCGAGGAGACCGGCTACGTCGTCCTGGACCGCTATGACCAGTCGCAGGACCCGGCCGAGTGGAAGGACATCCACTTCGTCGACTGGAAGTCGTCCGGCGACACGCGCTTCGCGCCGCTGGCCAGCGCGTACGGCGACATGGAGTGCAACGGGTTCTGGCACCACGACCCGCCCAAGACCGACAAGGACGGCGTCTGGGTCGAGGCCAACGTCGAGAAGGCGCCCCGCCTGAAGGCCCGCGCCGAGGAGCCGGGCGCCAACATCGGCCGCTGCCGGGTCATCGAGCTGCAGCCGAACACCTACGCCGAGACCGTCACGCGCAACCTGCACATCGACGACAACAACCGGCTGAACCCCGAGGGCACCGGCTGGATCGTCCGTGGGTTCTTCAACCTGACCGACAACCCCGACTCGGTCATGGTGCTGCGCGAGGTCAAGGACGACCCTTCCACGGAGTCTCGGATCCCGCTCCCTGCGGGCGCCCAGGTCATCGTGGACACCCAGCGGCTCTATCACGCTGTCTATCACCCGGGCGCAGAGCCGAGGTACTGCCTGATCACCTCCTGGGAGTCCGGTCCCGAGCTCGGCGCATACCTCGAGAAGTACAACGGCGTGTCGCGCATCGACAGCCCCGCCGTCCCACAGCACGAGCTCGATGAGGTCGACCGCATCCTCGCCGAACGCGCCGCGGCGGCCAACGAACCGTCGACCCCCGAGGTCATGTCCGAGGCCTAGAAGAATCAGGTCGGAGGAACGGACGCTGGCTCAGTAGAGTTCTGGGTTGTGTCCGCACCCAACAAGAGCTTCGACCCCGTCGAGGTGACCCCGCTTCACCCCGACGAGGTGGCGCGTGTCCGAGACGAGGCGCTCGCAGCGTTCGCGGCCGCCACCGACCTCGACCAGCTCAAGGCGGCGCGGCTCGCCCACGCTGGCGACCGAAGCCCGCTCGCGCTGGCCAACCGGGAGATCGGCGCGCTGCCCCCACAAGCGAAGGCCGAAGCTGGCAAGCGGGTGGGGGAGGCCCGGCAGGTCGTACGCGCTGCGCTTGAAGCCCGCCAGACCGAGCTCGAAGCGGAGCGTGACGAGCGGGTGCTGGTTGAGGAGGCCGTCGATGTCACGCTCCCGCACGATCGCCGGCTCCAGGGAGCGCGGCATCCGCTGACCACGCTGACCGAACGCATCGGCGAGGTGTTCGCCGCCATGGGCTACGACATCGTCGACGGCCCCGAGGTCGAGGCGGAGTGGCTCAACTTCGATGCTCTCAACATCCCGCCTGACCACCCGGCACGGACCATGCAGGACACGTTCTTCGTCGAGTCCGCCGACTCCGGCCTCGTCTTGCGCACCCAGACCTCGCCGGTTCAGATCCGCACCATGCTCACCCAGGAACCCCCGATCTACATGATTTGCCCGGGGCGGGTGTTCCGCACCGATGAGCTCGATGCCACCCACACCCCGGTCTTCGGCCAGGTCGAGGGGTTGGTCGTCGACGAGGGCATCACGATGGCCGACCTCAAGGGCACCCTCGATCACTTCGCCGCCTCGATGTTTGGCGAGGGCATCGTCACGCGGCTACGCCCGTCGTACTTCCCCTTCACCGAGCCGAGCGCCGAGGTCGACCTCGAGTGCTTCGTGTGCCGCGGCGCCTCTGTCGGTGACCCCGCAAACCCGTGTCGTACCTGCTCCAGCGAGGGCTGGATCGAGTGGGGCGGCTGCGGGGTGGTCAACCCGCGCGTGCTGGTCGCCTGCGGCATCGACCCCGACCGTTACAGCGGTTTCGCCTTCGGCATGGGCATCGAGCGCACGCTGATGTTCCGGCACGACGTGCGCGACATGCGCGACATGGTGGAGGGCGACGTCCGCTTCACCCAGGCCTTCGGCATGGAGGTCTGATGCGCGTCCCGTTGCGATGGTTGCGTGAGTACGTCGACCTGCCGGTCGGCGAGACCGGCCGCGATGTCGCTGCCCGCCTCGTCCGAGCGGGCCTCGAAGTCGAGACCGTCGACGAGGTCGACGTCCCCGGTCCACTGGTCGTCGGGCGGGTGCTGGACACGGCCGACGAGCCGCAGTCCAACGGCAAGACGATCCGCTGGTGCCAGGTCGACGTCGGCGAGCACAACGCCGAGGGTGGTGCGCGCGGCATCGTCTGCGGTGCGCACAACTTCGCGACCGGCGACCTCGTGGTCGTGGCGCTCCCCGGAGCGGTGCTTCCCGGCGGCTTTGCGATCTCTGCGCGCAAGACCTATGGCCACGTGAGCGACGGCATGATCTGTTCGCTCAAGGAGCTCGACCTCGGCGAAGACCACTCCGGGATCTACGTCCTGCCGGCGGACCTGGCCGCCGGCGCAGAACCCGGCGCCGACGCGAAGCCACTACTCGGGCTGCCTGAGTCCGTCCTGGACATCGCGGTCACGCCGGACCGTGGCTACGCGCTATCCGTCCGAGGCATCGCCCGCGAGGCGGCAACGGCGTACGACGTCCCGCTGCGCGACCCCGCCAACTTCCCGCTCCCAACGGACGACAGCTTGCCCGGGCACCCGGTCTCCATCGGGGACCCCACAGGAGCCGACCGGATCGTGCTCCGCCGCGTGACCGGGTTCGACCCGGCTGCCTCGAGCCCACTATGGCTGAGCAGTCGCCTTCACCTCGCCGGGATGCGCCCCATCAGTCTCGCCGTCGACATCACCAACTACGTCATGCTCGAACTCGGCCAGCCGCTGCACGCCTTCGACGAGTCCCGGTTGTCCGGTCCGGTCGTCGTCCGGCGCGCGCTCGCAGGGGAGCGGCTCCTGACCCTAGATGGGGCCGATCGGGTCCTCGATCCTGAGGACCTGCTCATCGCCGACTCCTCCGGACCGATCGCGCTGGCCGGGACGATGGGCGGTGCGAGCACGGAGATCTCCGCGGCCAGCACTGACCTGGTCATCGAGGCAGCCCACTTCGATGCCGTCACGGTGGCCCGTCAGTCACGGCGGCACAAGCTGTCGTCGGAGGCTTCCCGCCGATTCGAGCGCGGCGTCGATTCCTCCCTGCAGCCGGTCGCCTCGGCGCGGGCCTGCGCGCTGCTCGTCGAGCTGGGCGGAGCGACGTACGTCGGTGCCTCGGAGGTCGACGAGCGGCCAGCCAGGTCCTCGCTCACGATCCCCGTCGACCACCCCGGGTGCGTGGCAGGCGTCGACTACTCCCCGGACGTCGTCGTGCGCCGACTGCGCGACGTCGGCTGCGAGGTCGCCGGGCCTGACGTCGAAGGGCGCATCGTGGTGACGCCGCCGTCCTGGCGGCCCGACCTGACGGACCCCAACGACCTCGCCGAGGAGGTCGTACGGCTGGAGGGCTACGACGGGGTCCCGTCAGTTCTGCGCCCGACACCGGCCGGGCGCGGGTTCGGCACGACCAAGCGGCATGGGCTGCTCATCTCCCGCGCCCTGGCAGCCGCCGGGCTCACCGAAGTCCGGTGCTACCCCTTCGTCGGTGTCGCCGCCTTGGACGCGTTGGGGCTGCCCGCGGATGACGCCCGGCGCGACATGGTCAGGCTTGCGAACCCGATCTCCGATGAGGAACCGTTCCTGCGCACCACGTTGCTGCCCGGCTTGCTCGCAACAGCTAAGCGCAACGTGGGACGCGGCTTCACTGACCTCGCGCTCTTCGAGCACGGGCGGGTGTTCCACCCCAAGCCAGGCCACCCGCTCCCGGTGCCTCGTCCCGGCGTCGACCGACGCCCTACCGATGAAGAGCTCAAGGCGCTCGACGACGCCCTGCCCGATCAGCCGTTTCACGTCGCTGTCGTCATGACTGGCAAGCTCGAGTCCGACGGTTGGTGGGGACCAGGGCGAGAAGCCACCTGGGCCGACGTGATCCAGGTATGCCGTGAGGCCGCCGCCGCGATCGACGCGCCCCTCATCGTGGCGCAGGCGCAACGTGCTCCCTGGCACCCGGGCCGCTGCGCACAACTCTTGGTGGATACTGGAGCGGAGCCGCTGCACGTCGGCTATGCCGGAGAGCTGCATCCTCGTGTCGTCTCCGAGCTCGGTCTGCCCGCGCGCACGGTGGCGGCCCAGATCGACCTGATGACCCTTGCCGGCTTCGCCGAGGACCTCGACGTGGGACCAACCATTTCCGGGTTCCCCATGGCCAAAGAGGATGTTGCTCTGGTGGTCGACGAGGACGTCACGGCTTCCGCGGTCGAGGATGCGCTGCGAGACGGGGCCGGCGAGCTGCTCGAGTCCCTGCGGTTGTTCGATGTCTACCGCGACGAGCGGCTTGGCGCGGGACGCAAGTCGTTGGCGTACGCGCTCCGCTTCCGTGCCCCGAACCGTACGCTCACGGTCGAGGAGGCCTCAGCGGCGCGGGATGCGGCCGTGGCCGAAGCGGCACGGCGCGTGGGCGCTGTCCAGCGCACCTGAGGATTGGCTCTTCATCGGGGAGCGATCACGACCAGGTCGCATATAGATACCAGTCAGTGTATATTCGTGAACTATGTCCCCTCGGGTAGCGGTCGCGGGCGCCAGCGGCTACGCGGGTGGGGAACTGCTGAGGCTTGTCCTCGGCCACCCCGATCTCGAGCTGGCGGCAGTCTGCGCCTCGACCAGCGCCGGCAAGCCGGTGACCGCCGTGCACCCCCAGTTAGTCCCCCTCGCTGACCGCGCCTTCAACCCGACAGACCCGGCGCTGCTCGCCGAGGCCGACCTGGTCTTCCTGGCCCTCCCGCACGGGGAGTCAGCTGCGCTGGTCACGCAGCTCCCGCCTGAGCTGCCCGTCGTGGACCTTGGGGCGGATTTTCGACTCGCGGACGGGGATGCGTGGACCGCCTACTACGGCGGTCCACACGCCGGGACCTGGACGTACGGCCTCCCGGAGCTGCCGGGCCAGCGCACCCGCATCGCCGAATCCACCCGGGTCGCCAACACCGGTTGCTACGCGGTCGCGATCACTTTGGCGCTCGCTCCGCTTGTCGCTGGCGGCGTGGTCTGCCCAGAGGATGTCGTCGTCGTGGCGTCGAGCGGCACCACCGGCGCGGGCCGCGGACTGAAGGCGAGCCTGCTGGCGAGTGAGGTCATAGGCGGGCTCACGGCCTACAAGGTCGGTGCCCACCAGCACGTGCCCGAGATCAAGCAGGCGAGCGGAGCGACCTCGCTGTCCTTCACACCGATACTCGCGCCGATGCTGCGCGGCATCCTCGCGACGGTGACCGCACGGCCGACCAGCCCTCTGACGACGGCAGAGGACGTTCGGCTGGCGCTGGCGAAGGCGTACGGCGATGAGCAGTTCGTGCACGTGCTGCCGGAGGGGGTTCAGCCGCGCACGAGCAGCACCCTCGGCACCAACGCCGCCCACCTGCAGGCCGAGGTCGACGCCGACAGCGGACGGGTGATCGTCACCATTGCCATCGACAATCTGGGCAAGGGTGCGGCCGGCCAGGCGATCCAGAACGCCAACCTCATGCTCGGCTTGCCGGAGTCGGCGGGCCTCACCTCGCTGGGGGTCGGGCCATGAGCACCGGAGTGACGGCGCCCCGGGGGTTTCGCGCCGCCGGCGTGGCCGCTGGCCTCAAGAGCAGCGATGCCCCTGACCTCGCCCTTGTCGTCAACGACGGCCCGCTGCAGACCGCGGCCGGTGTGTTCACGTCGAACCGCTTCAAGGCGGCCCCGGTGCTCTGGTCCGAGCAGGTGCTGGCCGGAGGAGAGCTCCACGCCGTCGTCCTCAACTCCGGCGGTGCCAACGCCTGTACCGGTGCCGCCGGCTTCCAGGACACCCACGCCACCGCCGAGCACGTGGCGGGTTTGCTCGGGTGCGGAGCCGGGGAGGTGGCGGTCTGCTCGACGGGTTTGATCGGCGTACGCCTGCCGATGGACCGGCTGCTTCCGGGTGCTACGGCGGCGCACGCTTCCTTGTCTGGTGAAGGCGGCGACGCGGCGGCCCGAGCCATCATGACCACGGACACGGTCCCCAAGCAGTCCAGTGTCGCCGTCCCAGCCCTAGCCGATTCCGAGGGGTTCACGGTTGGGGGGATGGCCAAGGGCGCGGGGATGCTGGCGCCAGGCCTCGCGACCATGCTTGTTGTGCTGACCACTGATGCCGTGGCGCCCGCCGATGAGTTGGATCACGCGCTTCGTGCCGCGACCCGGGTCACCTTCGACCGGGTCGACTCCGACGGCTGCATGTCCACCAACGACACGGTGCTCCTGCTCGCCTCAGGTGCCTCCGGAGTCACACCGGGGCCGGGTGCTCTCGCGGCAGCCGTACGCGAGGTCTGTACCGACCTCGCGCTCCGGCTCGTCCTTGATGCGGAAGGTGCCAGCAAGGACATCCGCATCGATGTGACATCGGCGGCGACCGAGGACGACGCCGTGGCCGCCGCGCGCAGCGTGGCGCGTAGCAACCTCTTCAAGTGCGCGATCCACGGCGAAGACCCCAACTGGGGCAGGGTTCTTTCGGCGATCGGCACCACCGATGCGGTCTTCGAACCCAACCGCGTGTCCGTGTCCATCAACGGAGTCAAGGTCTGCATCGGTGGAGCGCCCGGGGAGGACCGCGACCTCATCGACCTCTCTGGCCGCGGGGTCAGCGTCTCCGTCGACCTCGGTGCCGGCCGCGCGCAGGCGACCGTCTGGACCAACGACCTCACGGCGGAGTACGTCCACGAGAACTCGGCGTACTCCTCATGAGTCGACACGCGGATGCCCTCGCTAAGGCCGGCGTCCTCGTTGAGGCCCTGCCTTGGATCGAGCGATTCCGGGGCAGGACCGTCGTCGTGAAGTACGGCGGCAACGCCATGTCAGACGACGGGCTCAAGCGGGCGTTCGCGGAGGACGTCGTCTTCCTGCGCCATGCAGGCATTCGGGTCGTGGTCGTCCACGGCGGGGGACCGCAGATCACCGCGATGCTTGACCGGCTCGGTGTGCCTGGGGAGTTTCGAGGTGGCTACCGGGTCACGACACCCGAGGCGATGGACGTGGTCCGGATGGTGCTCGTAGGCCAGGTTCAGCGCGAGATCGTGGGCCTGGTCAATGCGCATGGCCCGCATGCAGTCGGGCTTTCCGGCGAGGATGCGCACGTATTCACCGCAGAGCGGCGCGACGTGCTCGTCGACGGTGATCTCGTGGACATCGGGCTGGTCGGGGACGTTGTCGAGGTGCAACCCGCGTTCGTCACAGGACTCCTGGACGACGGGCTCATCCCCGTCGTCAGCAGCGTCGCCCGTGGACGCGACGGCGAGGTCTACAACGTCAACGCCGACAGCGCCGCCGCGGCACTGGCCACCGCGCTCGGCGCCGAGAAGCTCGTCGTTCTCACCGACGTCGAAGGTCTCTACGCTGACTGGCCGGCTAGCGACGAGGTCATCAGCAGCCTGACTGCGGCCGAGCTGACCTCCTTGTTGCCAACCTTGACCAGCGGCATGGTGCCGAAGATGGAGGCCTGCCTACGGGCGGTGCAGGGCGGAGTCTCCGGGGCGCACGTCCTCGACGGACGGGTGGCCCACGCCCTGCTGCTCGAGGTCTTCACCAGCGCCGGGGTCGGCACCATGGTGACGCCATGACCGCCGGCCCCGTCTATGACCGGATGGCTATCCGGTGGGACGCGGTCATGATGCCCAACTACGGCACCCCGCCGGTGGCTCTCGTACGCGGTGCGGGCAGCACGGTTTGGGACGCCGACGGCCACACCTACCTCGACCTGGTGGGGGGCATCGCGGTGTCGTCCCTGGGCCACGCCCACCCCGCGATCGTGGAGGCAGTGAGCCGTCAGGTCGCCACCCTCGCGCACACCAGCAACCTCGCGATCCACGAGCCAGGCGTACGGCTCGCCGAGCGCCTCCTCGGGTTGCTCGGCGCAGCGGGGCGGGTCTTCTTCTGCCAGGACGGCGCCACCGCCAACGAGGCCGCACTCAAGCTGGTGCGCAGGCACGGATGGGGTCTCGACCCCACCGGTGGCCGGCTGCGGGTCGTCGCAACCGGGGGCGGATTCCACGGACGCACGTTCGGTGCGCTCTCCGTGACCGGCATCCCGAGCAAGCGCGCACCCTTCGAACCGTTGCCCGGCCCCGTCACCTTCGTCCCGTACGGCGACGCCGAGGCACTCACCGAGTCCGTCGACGACACAGTCGCTGCCGTCATCGTCGAACCGACCCTCGGGGAGGGCGGAGTCGTCGCGCCGCCTGCGGGTTACCTTGCCGCGGCTCGGGCGGCCTGCGACCGAGTCGGCGCGCTGCTTGTGGTCGATGAGGTCCAAAGCGGGATCGGCCGCACAGGTGAGTGGTTTTCCGCTACTGCGCAGGGGGTTCTGCCGGACATCGTCACCCTCGCCAAGGGGCTCGGTGGCGGGTTGCCCATCGGGGCGTGCCTCGGTGTGGGATCGGCCGGCAGGCTTTTTGAGCCTGGTGACCACGGCTCGACCTTCGGCGGCAACCCGGTCTCCTGTGCGGCGGCGTTGGCCGTCTTGGACACCATCGAGACCGAGGACCTCCTCACCCACGTGAAGGACGTCGGCGAGCTCTGGGCCACCGGCTTCGACGCCGTCGACCACTCTTTGCTGTCCGGTCACCGCGGACTAGGCCTGTGGCGGGCGCTCGTCCTGACCCAGCCCGTCAGTGGGCCCGTGGAGACTGCTGCGCGCAACGCCGGGTTCCTCGTCAACGCCGTACGCCCCGACGTCATCCGACTCGCGCCCCCGCTCATCCTCACGGCAGACGAGGCGGACTCCTTCGTCCACGCGCTGCCCGCGATCCTCGACGCCGCAGAGGCCGCGGCATGACCCCGCTGACTGTGACGTTCTGTACGCGACACGCCGCGTGTCGCGTACGAAACGTCACACTCAGCGGGGGGCAGGGGGATCGGCTATGACTGTTCTCGCCACCAAGGCGGCACGCCACCAGCGGATCATCGACACCCTTGAACGAGTTCCGGTGCGCTCGCAGTCCGAGCTGGCCGAGCTACTGGCCGGTGATGGCGTCAAGGTGACGCAGGCGACCCTGTCCCGTGATCTCGACGAGCTCGGGGCGGTACGCGTCCGCTCCACCGAAGGTGCTTTGGTGTACGCCGTGCCGGGCGAGGGCGGCGACCGGGCGGCGCACCTGGCAGTCCAAGAAACCAGCGCCCTCGAGCGACTTCGTCGTCGCTGTGAGGACGTGCTCGTGAGCGTCGACAGCAGCGCCAACATGGTCGTGCTCCGCACTCCGCCCGGAGCAGCCCAGTACCTCGCCTCCGCCATCGATCACACCGTGCTGCCCGACGTCATTGGCACGGTCGCCGGTGACGACACCATCTTCCTCGTGACGCGCGACCCCGTAGGTGGGTCCGCAGTCGCGCAGCAAATGCTCGATCTCGTCGGGGGACCTGCCCTCGGCCACAATGCCCCTAACCTCAATGCCCCTAACCTCAATGCC
>JANPBY010000026.1:0-6137 GCA_031430645.1 Actinomycetes bacterium | reverse complement strand
CCGCGCCCCGCCCCCCCCCCCCCCCCCGCCGGGTTTTAGGTTTTTACCGCCCCCCGCGCGGGGCCGCCAACCAACCGACACACTCAGCGGGGGTCAGGGCAGGGTGGAGTGCATCTCCCAGACGAGGAGCTCGGCCGGTTTGACTGCGGTGACGCGTGGCCCATCCACGGCGGTCAGGCGTATGGCATCCCCGGAGGCCAGTGTTCCCGCGCCCTCGAGGTGGACCGAGCCACGGGCGACATAGAGATGGACGTACGGCGCCGCGGGCAAGCTGACTGACTCACCAGTTCCGAGTCGCGCCGCAAACAAGGCGGCATCGCGCTGGGCGATCCTGATCGCCGAGTCGTTCGCGTGCTTGGTCAAACCGGACGCAACCGGCACCAACCCGCCACGTGACAGCTCGCTGCCGATGTCTAGTTGCTCGTAGCCCGGCTCGATGCCGCGCTCGTCCGGCAGCACCCACATCTGCACGAAGTGCACGGGGTCGCTGTGCGGATCGCCGCCGGCCAGCCGCCAGGCATCATTCTTCTCGCTGTGCAAGGTGCCGTGACCGGCGCTCATCCGCTGGGCGAGCCCCGGATAGATCACGCCGTTGTGGCCGGTGGAGTCTTGATGAACCAGGGCGCCGTCCAGGACCCAGGTGATGATCTCCATATCGCGATGCGGGTGGGTCTCGAAGCCGCTCCCAGGCGCAACCACGTCGTCGTTGGACACGAGCAGCAAACCGAAATGCGTGTTCGCGAGGTCGTAGTGACCGCCGAAGGAGAACGAGTGCTTGGAGTCCAGCCAATCGATGCGCGTGGTCGGACGCGTGTCGCTGCGCCGGATGTCGTAGGCGCTCAGGGCAGCTCGTTCAGGTTCCACACCGGTCCCAACGCCCTAGCTTCTCGGGCTCTTCCCACGCGTCCACGCGAGGACGTCGTCGGCGGAACGCGCGTTCATCACCCGGTCGACGGGCACTTCGCACTCCTCGGCTCGGGCGCAGCCGAAGGGCAGCCAATCGAGCTGTCCTGGGGCATGCGCGTCGGTGTCGATGGTGAAGGAGCAGCCAGCCTCGACAGCCTGGCGCAGCAGCCGGCGCGGTGGGTCGAGCCGCTCGGGGCGGGAGTTCACCTCGACCGCAACCCCGAACTGTCGACAGGCCTCGAACACCAACTCGGCGTCGAACTCCGACTCGGGACGGTTCTTGGTTTCGGTGACCATCCGCCCGGTGCAGTGGCCGAGCACGTCGGTGTGGGGGTTGGAGATCGCCGTCACCATCCGTCGCGTCATCGAGGCGGCGTCCATCCGGAGCTTGGAATGCACCGAGGCGACGACGACGTCCAGACGAGCCAGCAGCTCCGACTCCTGGTCGAGCCGACCGTCGTCGAGGATGTCGACCTCGATTCCGGTGAGGATCCGGAAGGGCGCCAGCTCGGCATTCAGGTCCTCGACAACGCCCAGTTGCTCCCGCAGCCGCTCGGGCGACAGCCCGTTCGCCACCGTCAGACGCGGGGAGTGGTCGGTGAGAACCATCCAGTCATGCCCGAGATCGCGCGCCGTTTCGGCCATCTCGCGGATCGGAGAACCCCCGTCAGACCAGTCGGAGTGCACGTGACAGTCGCCACGCAGCGCCGCGCGCAGGGCTTCACCACCGGCAGTTACGGGGACCGCACCCGCTGGCTCGAGCCGACTGAGGTAGTCGGGGATCTGGCCCGACAGAACCTGAGCGACCACCTTCGACGTCGCATCACCCACCCCGTCCAACTCAGTGAGCGTTCCCGCCGCTGCACGGTTCTTGATCTCGGCGGGCGGGCGGGCGGCCACGACTTCCGCCGCTCGCCGGAAGGCTTTCACCCGGTACGTAGGCTCATGGGCGCGCTCCAGCAGGAACGCGATTCGGCGCAGGGCATCGAATGGCTCCATGGTCAGCCTCGTCCCTCCTGCGTTCCAGCCGGCGTGCGTGCGGTGACGAGGAGCAGCAGGACCGAGTTCGTCAGCAACCAACCACGCTGCCAGGCACCGACGGCTCCCTCGCCGATCGCTTGCGACAAGAAACCCAGCCCCAGCACCGCGAGCACGACCACGGTCGGACGCCACCAAGCCGCACGTCCGGCACCGACCCGCCCGGCCGCGCAGGCCATCATCGCCACGAAGAACGCCAAGGCGTTGACGACCACAGCCTGTCCGTGGAGCACATCGGTCCACGTACTGTCGTCGACCACGGATCGAGGGCAACCGGCTGCCCCCTCGGAGCAGTGGATGCGCGCGGCCGCGATGACCAGACCCGCCACCCCGGCGAGGATGAGAGCAACGGCGGCAGTACGCGAAGCGCTGATCACGACTCGAGCAGCCACGGCATCAGCCACTCCGAAGGTGGCGATGGCCAGGATTCCGATCACGGGCGCGCGGGCGCCGAAGGAGGCCAGATCACTCAGGTGATCTGCGACGTGGGAATAGCTCGGGTTCACCGCGCCACCAGCAGGACCAGGAACCAGAAGAGCCCGAGCAGCCCAGGAACCACCCGACGCGCACGCTCGACGGTCAGCCAGGACACATTCGCCACCGTAGCGGCTCGGCTTGTGGGTGTCCCACAAGAGCCGCACCGGCATGGACCGTACGATCACCCACGTGACCAAGGGCCGAGCAGCCACAGCCCGCCGCCTTGAGCGGGCGATGGGCACCCTCTCGACGGCCGCCATCCAACGTATGGACGAGGGTCTGCCTTGGTATCGCAGCCTGCCCCCCGACGACCGGTCCTGGGTCGGTCTGGTCGTCCAGGCGGGCTTGGCCCGTTTCGTGGAGTGGTTCCGCGACCCAGATGAGCGCCTGACCATCACCGCCGACGTGTTCGGAACGGCCCCGCGTGAACTCGCGCGCGTGATCAGCCTCCGCCGCACGGTCGACCTTGTACGCCTGACCATCGACGTGGTCGAGCAACACGTCGACGAGATCGCCTCCCCCGGCGAGGAGGCGATGCTTCGAGAAGCCGTGCTCCTCTATAGCCGAGAGATCGCCTTCGCGGCTGCGCAGGTGTACGCCCAGGCCGCAGAAGCTCGGGGAGCCTGGGACGCTCGGATCGAGGCGCTCGTGGTCGACGCCCTGCTGCGCGGTGAGATCGACGACGGCGTTCGTTCACGCGCTGCAGCTCTCGGCTGGTCAACCACGACGAACGTGTGTGTGGTCATGGGCTCCACCCCAGACGCGAGCCCCGACTCGGTGGCCGAAGCGGTCCAGCGACTGGCGCGACACGAACACCTCGACGCGATCGTTGGCGTCCAAGGCCAACGCCTGGTCGTCGTGCTGGGCCGAGTGAGCGGAGACCCGGTAGCCGCAGCACGAGCCCTCCTCAGCCAATTCGGTCCCGGACCAGTGGTCGTGGGTCCGGTGACGACCGACCTGACAGCGAGTACAGCCTCGGCTGCGGCCGCTCTCTCCGGGCTGCGCGCAGCTGCCGCCTGGTTTGACGCGCCACGCCCTGCACACGCCGACGACCTCCTGCCCGAACGCGCTCTCGACGGCGACCCGAACGCCCGAGCGCGCCTGGTTGACGAGGTCTTCGGGGCGCTGGCCTCCGCCGGGGGCGAGCTGCTCCAGACCGTTGGGGCGTTTCTTGAGCAGTCCGGCTCGATGGAGGGTGCAGCACGTCTGCTCTTCGTCCATCCCAACACCGTGCGCTACCGCCTGCGACGAGTGGCCGATGTGACCGGTGTGAGCCCGACCGACCCCCGTGGAGCCTTCACTTTGCGGGTGGCACTCACGTTGGGTCGTTTGAATACTTTGTAGGAAACCTACAAAATCCACGTGCGACGTTCGTCCGAGGCGCTACCGGCTACCGGGGCGTACGTCCGACACGGTGGAGGGGTGCTGGTCATCGTCGCTCCAGGTCAGGGTGCTCAGACTCCCGGCTTCGTCACCCCATGGCTTGAGCTCCCGGGTTTCCGGGAACGGCTGCAGTGGCTTTCAGTCTGCTCCGGCCTGGACCTGATGCGTCTGGGTACCGAGGCTGACGCCGAGGAGATCACCGACACGGCGGTTGCTCAGCCGCTCCTGGTTGCGTCCGGCTTGGTGGCCCTGCTGTCGCTGTTCCCTCATCCCTCCGACGCCTACGGCAAGGTGGGCGCTGGAGCCGGTCACTCCGTCGGTGAGATCACCGCAGCAACAGCTGCTGGAGTCATCACAGCTGAGCAGGCCATGATCTTCGTCCGTGAGCGCGGCCGCGCCATGGCTGCCGCCGCTGCGGCCACTCCGACCGGCATGACCGCCGTGTTGGGTGGTGATCCCGACCAGGTTCTTGCCAGCATCGAAACTCACGGACTGACCCCAGCCAACGTCAACACCAGCGGCCAGGTCGTGGCCGCGGGCACCCTTGAGCAGTTGGCTGCCTTCGCAGCCGATCCGCCCGAAGGTGCCCGACTGCGGCCCTTGCAGGTAGCGGGTGCCTTCCACACCCAACACATGGAGCCTGCGGTCAACGTGCTGCGCGGGCTGAGCCGTGCAGTGACCACCCACGACCCGCGGCTGCGCCTGCTGTCCAACCGCGACGGGGCCGTGGTCCATCACGGCCGGGAGGCCCTCACCCGCATCGTCGACCAGGTCTCCAACCCCGTCCGCTGGGACCTGTGCATGCGCACGATGGCCGACCTCGGTGTGACCGCCCTCATCGAGCTACCACCCGCGGGCACCCTGACGGCCCTGGCGAAGCGCGCCCTTCCCGGCGTGGAGACCCTCGCCCTCAAGACCCCTGATGACCTGCCAGCCGCCCTCGACCTCGTCGCCCGACATGCGACGGCGAGCCCGATTTCCGAAGCGCCGTCGTGGCGGATGCTGGTGGCTCCATCCAAGGGGATGTTCCGCTACGCCGAAGGGATCGGCGGACGCGGCGACTCTGTCGAGCCCGGCGAACCTGTAGGCACCGTTGTCGGGCTGCGGGACTCCTCGCCAGTGATCGCTCCGCACGGCGGCACGATCATCGAGTGGCTCGTCGAAGAAGGTGACCCGGTCTCCCCCGGTCAGCCAGTCATCCGATTGCACCCCGTGGAGGTTCCGGCGTGACTGCGACAGACACAACCGTGAGCACGCCCATCCAGGATGACCGCACGGGTCGGCACGCCCGAATCGTTGGAGTCGGGCAATACCGGCCCTCGCGGATCGTGAGCAACGCCGAGATCGTCGAACGCATCGACTCCAGCGACGAGTGGATCCGGGAGCGCTCGGGCATCGTGGAGCGTCGGATGGCAGCGCCGGACGAGACCGTTGTCGACATGAGCTCCGCGGCCGCCGAAAAGGCGCTCGCTTCAGCTGGCTTGACGGCCGACGCTATTGGCATGGTGCTCGTGGCGACCGTCACCCACCTGCTCCAGACTCCCTCAGCAGCAGCTCTGGTCGGTGACCGCATCGGTGCCAAGAATGCAGCAGCCCTCGACATCTCCGCCGCCTGTGCCGGCTTCTGCCACGGCGTTGCTCTCGCCAATGACATCGTTCGCGGAGGCAGCGCCGACTACGTCCTCGTCGTCGGCTGCGAGAAGCTCACCGACATGGTCGACTCCTATGACCGCGGCACGGCCTTCATCTTCGGTGACGGCGCCGGCGCCGTCGTGATCGGCCCCTCTGACGTGGCTGGCATTGGCCCCGTCGTCTGGGGCGCAGACGGTTCCCAGGGCGACGCCATCACCCAGGACGTGCCTTGGGACGTGTTGAGGGACAACCCGGAGCACGCCTTCCCCTCCCTGTCGATGAATGGCCAACAGGTCTTCCGCTGGGCGGTCTTCGAGATGGCTCCGGTGGCGCTCAAGGCTCTGGCCGCGGCCGGCGTCAGCCTCGACGACCTCGACGTCTTCATCCCCCACCAGGCCAACTTGCGGATCATCGACGCGATGGTCAAAAAGCTCAGCCTTCCTGAGCACGTCACCGTGGCGCGCGACATCATCCACACCGGCAACACCTCGGCGGCCTCAGTGCCGCTGGCTATGGCCGCCTTGCTGGAGAGCGGTGAGGCTCGCAGCGGCGACACCGCCTTGTTGATCGGCTTCGGCGCGGGCTTGTCGTATGCCGCTCAGGTCGTCACGCTTCCCTAGGACAGCGGACCACCCCACAGACCCGTCCGCCGGGGCCCCGGCGGACGAGACCCCCCCCCAAGGAGAACCGCCCATGGCCAC
>JANPBY010000025.1:0-6782 GCA_031430645.1 Actinomycetes bacterium | reverse complement strand
GCGGTACGTCACCGCAGGAGATGTCGGCACCACCGTTGCCGACCTCGAGGTGATGTTTGAGGAGTGTCGGTGGGTGACCGGGAAGTCGCCCGCCCTCGGAGGTGGGGGTGACTCGGGGCGGCTCACGGCGTGGGGGGTGTTTCAGGGGATGCGCGCAGCGGCCGAACAGCTGTGGGGCAGCCCGACTCTCGCCGGGCGCAGGGTTGGGGTCGCCGGGCTCGGCAAGGTCGGTAGCCGCCTGGTCGAGCACCTACTCGAGGACGGCGCCGAGGTCGTCGTCTATGACCCGGGGGCCGACACCGTGACCGACGTACTCGCGGCCCACCCCGGCGTGAAGACAGTCGCCACGGCGGCGGCGCTGGTCGCTGAACCGATGGACGTCTACAGCCCGAACGCCCTCGGGGGGGCGCTCAGCGATGAGGTCGTGGCGACACTGTCCTGTGCGGCGGTCTGCGGCGCGGCCAACAACCAGCTCGCTCACGCGGGGATCGCGAACGCCTTGGCGGCGCGCGGCATCCTCTACATGCCCGACTTCTTGGTCAATGCCGGGGGTGTGATCCAGGTCGCCGACGAGTTGAAGGGCTTTGACGAGGCCCGGGCGCATGCTCGAGCCACCCTGATCTTCCAGACCACGCGTGAGGTCCTGGCTCGCGCAGAGGAGCGCGGGGAGACCCCGGCAGCGGCAGCAGATCGCCTCGCCGAGGAGCGGATCGCGGCCGGACCTTGGGCCGACCGGCTGTTCCCTGGCCTGGGCGCTGCCACCACCCCTGCGGATTAGGTACGCTGGACCCAGAGACCGGCGGAGCGGACCTCCGACCGGACCTGACGTCAACGATCAGCGGGGCAGTGCCTCGGACAAGGGGGTCGAGCCATGGGACGCGGTCGAGCCAAGGCCAAGCAGACCAAGGTTGCCCGTGACCTGAAATACAACAGCGGCTCGATGGATATCGGACGCCTACGCGCCGACCTCATCCACGAGGACGGATCCGAGGTCGACCCTGAGCTGTTGGCGAAGTACGAAGACCTCGCGCAGGCCACGGTCAACGGCGCGGCCACGAGTTCAGAAGAGGCTGACGCTGACGACTCAGAGGCCGACTCACCTGCGCGATGATCAAGGAACAAACCACCTTTTCAGAGCGTGAGAGGGTGGCTTTCTCCTTGATCATCTCGGTGGGGGTCAGCCGGGGTGGGTGCCAGTCAATGTGACGGCTCCGCCGCCCCCGCCCTTGGCGGGGGCGTCTCCGAGCTCGCCCTCGGCCCGCAGCCGTACGTCGCCGGCGACCCACGCGTCCACCCCTCGGGCAGCCAACCGGGCCAGGGCAACGTCGACCGAGCTGGGAGCCAGCACCGCGACCATGCCAACGCCCTGGTTCAGGGTCCGCTCGAGCTCGGCTCGCGCAACACCGCCGAGGCGCCCGATCAGCCCGAACACCGGCTGCGGCGCCCACGTGGCTCGGTCCACATCCGCGGCAAGGTGAGCGGGCAGCACGCGGGCGAGGTTCGCCGCCAGCCCGCCACCAGTCACATGGCTGAACGCGTGCACGTCGACGTCGGACGCCCGGGCGAGCTCGAGGCAGTCCAACGCATAGATGCGCGTGGGTTCGAGCAACTCCTCGCCCAGGGTGCGGCCGAGCTCCTCGAGGTGAAGGTCGAGGCCCAGCCCACCGACGGTGAGGAGCACGTGTCGAGCCAGGGAGTAGCCGTTGGAGTGCAGACCGGACGCGCGCATGGCGACCAGCACATCACCGTCTTGGACGCGTTCCGGTCCGAGCAGCTCATCGGCTTCGACGACTCCGGTGCCTGCGCCAGCGACGTCGTACTCATCGGGCGCGAGCAGGCCGGGGTGCTCGGCGGTCTCTCCTCCGACCAAGGCGCAGCCGGCTTGCCGGCAGCCCTCGGCGATCCCAGCGACGATGGCCGCGATCCGCTCAGGGACCACCTTGCCGGTGGCGATGTAGTCCGTCATCACCAGCGGCTCGGCGCCGCAGACGACGAGGTCGTCGACGACCATCGCCACCAGGTCGATGCCGATCGTGTCGTGGATGTTCATCCGCTGGGCAATGACGACCTTGGTGCCGACCCCGTCGGTGGAGGTGGCCAGGAGCGGCCGGCGGTAGGCCTTCAACGCGGAGGCGTCGAACAGTCCCGCGAAGCCTCCGAGGCTGCCGAACACCTCCGGGCGCTGCGCTTTGGCAACCGCGGCCTTCATCAGCTCGACCGCGCGTTCGCCGGCGTCGACGTCGACGCCGGCAGCGGCGTACGTCGTCCCGGCCTGACCCCCGCCGGAGACGACGACCTCGCTCACGGGCGACTCAGAGCTTCGGTGGCCCCTCCGCCGCCGACGAGCGTGGCCAGGCCATCGACATCACCGCCGACCTGCAGCTCAGCGAAGTCCTCGAGCAGGTGCTTGCCTAACAGCTCCGGCTCAGGCAGTTCGACGGGGTAGACGCCGTCGAAGCAGGCCCGGCACAAGCGCTCCTTGGGGATGGTCGTCGCCTCGACGAGCTCCTCGAGGGAGACGTAGTGCAGCGAATCCGCGCCGATCGACTGTCGGATCGCGTCGACGGTCAGGCCGTTGGCGATCAGCTCGGCGGGAGAGGCAAAGTCGATTCCGTAGAAGCAGGGCCACTTCACGGGCGGGGAGGAAATGCGCACGTGGATCTCTGCGGCCCCGGCTTCACGCAGCATCCGGATGAGCGCGCGTTGGGTGTTGCCGCGCACGATCGAGTCGTCGACGACGACCAGCCGCTTGCCTTGGATGACTTCCCGCAGCGGGTTGAGCTTGAGCCGGATCCCGAGTTGTCGAATCGTCTGGGACGGCTGGATGAACGTGCGGCCGACGTAGGCGTTCTTGACCAGGCCCTGGCCGTACGGGATGCCGGATGCCTGGCTGTAGCCCACCGCAGCAGGGGTCCCGGACTCGGGCACCGGGATCACCAGGTCGGCCTCGACCGGGGCTTCGTGGGCCAGTCGTCGACCGATCTCCACCCGGGTCTCGTGGATGCTCCGCCCGGCAATCGCGGTGTCCGGACGGGCCAAGTAGACGTACTCGAACAAGCAGCCCTTGGGATCGGCCTCGGCGAAGCGCTGGGTGCGCAGCCCATGCTCGTCGATCGCGATCAACTCACCGGGCTCGATCTCGCGGACGAAGGAGGCGCCGACGATGTCGAGGGCGGCGGTCTCGCTGGCGACGACCCAACCTCGCTCGAGGCGGCCGAGTACCAGCGGCCGGATGCCTTGGGCGTCTCGGGCGGCGTAAAGGGTGGTCTCGTCCATCCAGACCAGGGAGAAGGCGCCGCGCAGCGTCGGCAGGATGTCGAGGGCCGCCGCTTCCTGAGAGAGGTCGGGGTGGCTCGCCAGCAACGCCGTGACCAGGTCGGTGTCCGACGTCGAACGGATCCGTGGCGCGCCGCCCAAGGGGAGTTCACCGGAGAGCTCGGCGAGCTCCTCGACGCGGCGGGCGAGCTCGCGGGTGTTGGTGAGATTGCCGTTGTGTCCCAACGCCAAGGCTCCGGTCGCGGTGGACCGCAAGGTCGGCTGGGCGTTCTCCCAGACACTCGACCCGGTCGTGGAGTATCGGCAGTGGCCGACCGCGACGTGGCCGAGCAGGGAGGCGAGATGGCTTTCGTCGAACACCTGGGACACCAGGCCCATGTCCTTGTAGACGAGGATTCGGCGGCCGTCAGCGACCGCGATGCCGGCGGACTCCTGCCCGCGGTGCTGCAGGGCATAGAGGCCGAAATAGGTGAGCTTGGCGACCTCTTCGCCCGGCGCCCAGACGCCGAACACGCCGCAGGCGTCCTGCGGGCCTTTCTCGCCGGGAAGCAGGTCGTGCGAGAGCCGTCCGTCGCCGCGAGCCACAATGCGGAGTCTACGGGACCGCCCAGCCCCCAAGTCCCTCAGATGCGGCCGCCGGCGGCGGATTCTCCGGCGATGCGCTGGCTGATGTAGATGGGGATGATCGAGAGCAGCACGAGGGCCGCGGCGACGACGTTGACGATGGGTGCCTGGTTCGGACGCGCGAGGTTGTCGTAAATCCACAACGGGAGCGTCTGGACTCCGGCTCCTGCGGTGAACGTGGTGACCACGATCTCGTCAAAAGACAGCCCGAAGGCGAGCAAGGCGCCAGCGAGCAGCGCCGTGCGGATCGTCGGGAAGGTCACATAAAGAAAGGTCTGGTAGCCCGTTGCACCGAGGTCGGCCGAAGCCTCCTCGATATTGGCCCCGGCGCGACGCAGCCGGGCGATCACGTTGTTGAAGACCAGGACGATGCAGAAGGTTGCGTGACCGATGATCACCGTGAGGAGGCCGAACTCCAACCCGATCGCCTGGAAGGCCGCACCCAGGGCCACGCCCGTGACGATGCCGGGAAGTGCGATCGGCAGGATCACCAGGAAGGACACGGTATTGCGGCCAAACCACGCGTGCTTGTGGATGGCGAAGGCAATCATCGAGCCGAGCACAAGGGCGATGGCGGTGGCTCCGAGGCCGGCCTTGACCGACGTCCAGAGCGCTTCGCGCATCCCGGTGTTCTCAAGCGCCTTGGCCCACCAGTCGAGGGTGTATCCCTTAGGGGGCCAGCCGAACGTGCGCTCGATGTTGAACGAGTTGATCACGACGACGCTGAGGGGGATGTAGATGAAGGACAGGCCGAACACCATGAAGGCGGTCAACCCCCAGCGCGCGCCACGGGACAGAGTCATCGTGGCGGCCTAGAGCTCGCTCAGGGCGCCGGCGCGCCGCATGAGCATGAGGTAGATGACCATCACCAGCACCGGAATGAGGGCGACCGCCGCGGCGAGGGGAAGGTTGTTCGCGGTGAGCAGCTGGTCGTAGACGACATTGCCGAGCATCTGGGTCTTGGCCCCGACGATCTTCACCGCGATGTAGTCACCAAGGCTCAGCGAGAACGTGAAGATCGACCCGGCGGCGATCGCAGGAAGCATCAGTGGGAACGCCACAGACCTGAACGTCCGGAACGACCGTGCCCCGAGGTCCCCCGAGGCGTCCAGGAGGGAGTCGGGCAGTCGCTCCAAGCCCGCGTAGATCGGAAGAATCATGAAGGGCAGCCAGAGGTAGGACAACGTGATGATCGTCGCGGGGAGTCCGAAGCCGGGTGAGGGCAGGCCCATCCACTCGAGCACACCATCGTTCTGCAACATCGTGCGCCAGGCATAGGCCTTCACAAGGTAGGACGCCCACAACGGCGTCAGCACCGCGATTACCAACCATCGCTGAGCCCGCCGGGAGGCGACCTTGGCCATGAAGAAGGCCATCGGGATAGCCAGCACGGCACAGATGACGGTGACGGCGGCCGCGACCCCGATCGTACGAAGAGTGACCGCCCGGAAGACCGAGGTCTTCAGCACATAGACGATGTTGTCGGTGGTGAAGGTTCGGTTGACGTTGCCGGTGAAGGAGTCGACCGACCAGAAGGCTGAGGCAAACAATACGGCGAGCGAGCCGAGGTAGGCGACGACCAACCAGAACAGAGGAAGCGAGAGCAGAGCGACGAGCCTGATCGTTGGCCTGGAGTGAAGGTAGCCCGAGAATCGGCGGCCCACTGTGACTGGGGGCTCGATCGTCGTGGTCATCGGTCCTCCGGACGCTTGCTCCAGGGTGGCTGCCGAGCCGGGCACAGCGGGGCGCGTTCAGCGTTCGAACGCGCCCCGCCGCACCGTGACTCAGCCCAAGGTCGAGATCAACCCTTGATCTCGGTCCAGGCCTGCGTCCACTTCGAGTAGTCCGTGCACTTCACGTCCGTACGGCCGTCGAGGCACTGCTGGATCGGGGTGTTCCAGTAGTAGACGTCGGTCCAGTAGGCAGTGTCGGCCGCGTGGAAGGTGTCGCAGTGACCCTTGTCAGCGGTCAGGGCGCAGGACTTCTCATTGGCCGGCGCCTCGCCGAACCACTCGGCAACCGCGGCGTTAGCCTCCGCTGAAACGATGTGGTTCATCCACAGGTAGGCGCAATTCGGGTTCTTGGCCTTGGCGCCCACCATCCAGGTGTCCGACCAACCGGTCGCGCCCTCCTTGGGCTTCACACCAGCAACCTTCGCCTCTTCGGCGAGGGCAAGGTTGAGGATGACCTGCCAGGACGTACCCACGACCGAGTCCCCGGACTTGAAGGATGCGATCTGCTTGAGGTAGTCACTCCAGTACTCACCGATGTTGGCCTTCTGAGCCTTCAACAACTCAACGGCCGCCGCGAGCTGAGCATCATCAAGGGCATACGGGTCCTTGATGTTGAGCTCGGGCTTGGTCGCCATCAGGTAGAGCGCAGCATCAGCGATGTAGATCGGCGAGTCATAGGCCGTGACCGCGCCGGAGTACGCGCTGCCGCCGTCGAAGACGACACTCCACGAGTCAGGAGCCGGCGTTACTTTCTCGGTGTTGTACATCAAGATGTTGGCGCCGCGGCCGTGCGGGATGCCGTACGGAACTCCGTTGACGGAGTTCCAAGGCTTGAGCTTCAGGTCGGCGAAGATGTCCGCGTAGTTGGGCACCAGATCCAGGTTGACTGGAGCAACATCGCCCGCAGCGATCAGCCGGAGTGAGGCATCACCCGACGCCGACAAGGTGTCGTACTCGCCGGACTTGAAGAGCTGAACGGCCTCGTCGGATGTGCCGAAGGTCTTGACATTGACCTGGCACCCGGTCTCGGTCTCGAAGCCGCTGACCCAGTCGACGGCCGGGTCGGTCGAGCCATCCTCGACGTATCCGGGCCACGCGAGCACATTGACTTCGCCCTCACCGTCACCGAGTGCCGCCAGGGCATCGATG
>JANPBY010000024.1:0-12800 GCA_031430645.1 Actinomycetes bacterium | reverse complement strand
GTCCTGGCCGGCTGGCGGCTGCGCCCGTTGCCCCAGGTGATGACCTGGCGCTCAGTCGGCGGGACCGGGCTGTTGCTGGCCCTGTCGATGGCCTTCGTGCCCCTCACCTGGGTAGCCGGCGCGCTGGCTGCGCTGTGCCTGGGATTGCTCGGGTCAGCGCCCCGATCGTGGTGGGTGCGGGCGGGAGCCGTACTGGCGATCCCCTGGGTGGTGCTCTTGCCCTGGTCGTGGGGCCTGGTGCAACAACCGTCGACACTGCTGCTCGAGGCGGGCGCCGTAGGCACCGGCCTCAGCGACCCGGGGCTCCCCACGTGGGCGGTGGCCCTGGCGTCACCGGGCGGTCCCGGGATCCCCGCCTACTGGGTGACTGCCGGTCTCGTGGTTGCGGCGGTCGTTGCCCTGCTGGTCGGTCGGCGCCGGCGCGTGGTCGCCATCGCCTGGTTGGGCGTCTTGATCGGACTCCTTCTCGGCCTGCTTGCCGTGGTCATCCGAGTTCCGGTGCCGTCTTTGGAGATGTCGGTGACGCCGTGGCCGGGTCTGCCGTCGTTGGTCGTAGGCGGTGGTCTGGTTGTGGCTGCCGTCGTTGGCGCCGAAGGGCTTCAGTCGGCCTTGGGTCGGCAAGCCTTTGGCTGGCGTCAACCAGTAGCCGTCATCGTCGTCGCGGTGGCCGTGCTGGTCCCCGCGGCTGCGGCGGTGAGTTGGATCGGACGCGGTGCCGGAGGGCCGCTGACCCGGCTCCCTGCGAGCGTTCTGCCCGCCTTCGTGGTCGCATCGTCTGGGACTCCCTCGCAGCCCAGCACGCTCGTGCTCGAGGGGGGCGCCCCAGGAACACCGGTGACCTACGCGCTTCAGCGCGGCCAGGGGACGACCCTCGGTGATGCCGATGTTGCCCCGGCCGCCACCTCGGCCGGCCCGCTCGGTCTCCTCGTCGAGGAGATGGCTTCAGGAGGCGCAGGGGACGACGTTCCTGGTCGGCTCGCAACCTACGGAGCCGGCTTCGTGCTCCTCGTTGCGCCGGCTGACCCTGAGCTGGCGCGGGCTCTGGACTCCGTACCTGGCCTGGAGCGGTTGGCCTCGACCGACGGGAGCGCGCTGTGGGGGGTGTCCGGTGCTCCATCCCGGCTGCGCGTCCAGTCCGCTGATGGTGAATCGGTCATCGTGCCCGCCGGACCAGTGGATGCCGAGGCACCCATCGAGTCGGCGGTCCCTGGCTTCGGCGGCAGGGTTCCCGACCGGGTGCTGGCCTTGGCGGACACGGCCGACTCCCGCTGGCGGGCGACGCTGGACGCGGCCCCACTGACTCCCTTGGGCGCTGATACACCGCCGGTCAGTGAACCACCGGTGCCGGCCTACTCGGGTGAAACGGCTACCTGGGCGCAGCGGTTCGCCCTGCCCGCGACTGGCGGGTCCCTGTCTTTGACCTATGACGGGACGACCCGGACCCGTTGGTTGATTGCCGAGGGGCTGCTCCTTGCGGGAGTCGTTGTGCTGGCGCTTCCTAGCCGGCGGCGCGAAGCCGAGGAAGACGACGATGACCCGACGCCGTCTCCGGGGTCCACGAAACCGGCGTCCGAGCCACTGCGAAAGTCGGGGACGGCGGCATGAACATCCCCCAGCTCAGCCCTACCCGCGCCACCGGGTCAGTCCTGTTGGTCGTTGCTCTGGTGTGTACGGCTGCGGGTTTTGCGCGGCCTGCTCCGGAGCAGACCCCCACGGCGACCGTCATCCCGATCGACCCGAGCGTGCTCATCTGCCCAAGACCGGCGACGGGGGCCGTGACCGGCTCGGAGCTGGGGTTGGTGGCGCCAGCCCCCGGTGCGGCCGCACCGGGGGCTGGCCTTCCGGCGGACGCACCTCCTGAACCCGTGGGGCGGGCAACTATGCGTCCCCTCGTCGAAGACTGGGACGCGCCCACGGATGGAGTTCGCCTTCTGCCGATGGAGCTGGATGCGCCGGGGACCGCCGCCTTCTACGCCATCCCTAAAGGTGCGAAGACCGTTCCCTATTTCGCGCTTGGCGAAGGGGTTCTGGCGCCGGCCCTGATTGCGGGGCAGGTCACACGGGTCACCGGAGGTCGAAGCCGGGGCTTGTCCGCGACTGCATGCACGGTGCCTTCGAGTGACTCATGGTTCGTCGGAGGCGGTGGGTCGGTGGGGCGCCGCACCACCGTTCTCCTGACCAATCCGGACTCCACGCCGGCCCTGGTGGACCTCGAGGTCTATGGACCCAAAGGCCGGGCCGAAGCGCGCGGGGGTCAGGGGATTCTGGTGCCCGCCCGTCAGCAAAAGGCGGTCCGCATCGACGTCCTCGCGCCGGAGACCGAGCAGATCGCCGTTCACGTCCTGGCCCGGGCCGGTCGGGTCTCCTCAGCCGTTCAGGACGTGAACACGAAGGGGTTGATCCCGCGGGGCGCTGACTTCGTCCCCCAGTCCGCACCTCCGGCTGTGCGCGTGTTGGTGCCTGGGGTCCTGGGCGGCACGAGCGGGACCCGGGTCCTGCAGGTGGTCGCGCCGGGGGAGGCCGATGCCATCGTCAATCTCAAGATCGTCGCGGACGACGGCACCTTCGCGCCGGAGTCCGCGGCCTTGCTGGAGGTGCCGGCGGGCACGCTTCAACAGGTTGATCTTTCGCCCTTCCTCGACGGCATCGCCGCGGCCTCGGTGCTGCTTGAGAGCGATGTCCCCGTCGTTGCCGGTCTGCGGACCGTGATCGCCTCCGGCGCCGGCGCCGAAGTGGCCTACACCGCTGGCACGCCTGCCTTGAGCGGTCCCGCCGGCTTCGGCCCGGTGACGGTCGACGACGCGCGCACGGCGACGCTGTTCCTGAGCGCCGCAGACGACCAGGGCCTGGTGACCGTAGTTCTGCTCGATCCGGCAGGCGGGGCGCCGAAGAGCCAGGATGTTGTCGTGCCGGGAGGCACGACGACGCCGGTGAAGCTCTCGGGCGTCCCGGCCGGCGCCGGGATCGTGGTAACGCCGATCACCGGTTCTGGACCGGTTCAGGCGGTACTGCTCCTCGGCGAGACCCGGTCCGACGGCTCCCTGCTCGCGAGCGTGCCTCTCGTGTCGAGGGCCTTGACGGTCACCGTTCCACCCGTCCGCCCGGACCCGGCGACCGGTATCCCGGGCCGGTGACCCGCCTGACCTGGTCAGTCGTCAGATCCTGAGGTCCCCGGATCAATTTGTTCGGGGGTGAGTCCGAGCAGGTCGGCTACCAGATCGGTGAGCACGAGCTGGACAAGCTCGTCCAGGTCGCGTGGGTCGCGGGCCCTTGCTTCAACCGGTCTGCGGTAGATGACCAGTCGCGCCGGGCGACGGCGCTGCGCGGGTTCGACGCGGCCAAGGCGCACCTGCCCAGCGGAGGATTCTGGCGGGCTCGGTGGAACCTCTTCCACCAAGACATTCACGCCGGCTAGCTCCGAGCCCCATCGGCGCTCGAGGAACTCAAGGGCATCGAGTACGGCTTCATCGAAGCGGTCTGCGCGGCTGCCCATGACGGGGACACCTGCCGGGGCCAGCGGGCCACGCAATCCGCGGCCGTGGCGATCCCGATGCCGGACGCGGGGAGGCTCGGATCGGGTTCCGCGGAGCCGTCGCACGGGTCGAGGCTAGAGCGTCACGTGCGAGCATCGGGCCACGACGCGGCGCGCCTGCCCGGGGTCGTCGAAGCGCGCCGGTAGCGTCCGGCCACGTGAGCCTGATCCGGCGCTGCTCGCGCACCGCGTGTGGGCGTCCCGCTGCGGCCACCCTGACCTATGTCTACGCGGACTCCACCGCCGTGCTCGGCCCGCTCGCCACCTACGCCGAGCCGCACGGATACGACCTCTGCCAGGAGCACAGCGAACGGCTCACCGCCCCGCGTGGCTGGGAGGTCCTGCGGCTCGCTCCCGATCCTGACTCCCTGGTGCCTAACTCAGATGACCTCGAGGCGCTGGCTGACGCAGTCCGGGAGGCGGGTCGACCGAGGTATCTCGCCGAGGTCGAACCCGTGGGCGTCGGCCACGAGGTCGGGCGTCGAGGTCACCTGCGCGTGCTCCAGTCACCCCAGCCCTGAGCCTTCCGAGTACTGAGCTCACCCCAGTACTGAGCTCACCCCAGTACTGAGCCAGCTTGGCCACCGGAGGCCAGGAGGTCTGTCCGGTCTGTCCGTTTTGTTTGTTTTGTCCTAGAAACTCCTGATGCTCAAGTATTTTGGGGGTTCGTGCCGAGAACCCTGGAGTCCTGCCACCCCGGTCTTGCCGGGGCAGCACCCCCCGCTCGGCTTCCCCCTCGGAGCTCCCCGTGCCTCGTACCCAAACCACTGCTCACGCCAAGGCCCCGGCCGTCGCGACCCCCTCCTCAGCGACCAAGGCTCCGCCCGCCCGGCGCTCACGGTCACGGATCAGCCCGCGGCTCCAGCCGAGCCCTCCGCTGGGGTCGTTGACCCAGCCCGGCGCCCGGGACGGAACCTGCTGTGCAGCATGTGGCAGCGACTGCGTGACCCGACTGGCGATGACGTTGACCGACGGGACTCCCGTTTCGTTCACCTCCTGCCACCGGTGCGAGCACCGCACCTGGACCGAACTCGGCGGCCGCCCGCTTGCTCGCGAGTCCGTGCTCGACAAGGCGCGCAAGATCCGCTGATCCGGCGCCGATAGGCTCCCGCCTGTGTCGGACCACCCTCCCCAGCTCCGCGACCTGAGCGGCATCATCAAGGCGTACGACGTCCGTGGGCTGGTCCCCCAGGAGCTGGACGCCGAGCTCGCGTGCCAGATCGGTGCGGCTTTCGTCCGGGTTGTCGGCGCGGTAGGCGGACGAGTCGTGCTTGGGCATGACATGCGCCCGAGCTCCCCAGACCTGGTCGCCGCCTTCGCCGCTGGCGCAACGGCTCAGGGCGCCGACGTCATCCGCATCGGACTCTGCTCGACCGACGCCCTGTACTACGCCAGCGGCATGTTGGACGTCCCCGGCGCGATGTTCACGGCCAGCCACAATCCGGCGCAATACAACGGTATCAAGATGTGCCGGGCCGGCGCCTCGCCCGTCGGGCAGGACACCGGGTTGAGCGCGATCCGGGACATGGTCGAGGGCGATGCCGTGCCGACGTACGACGGCCCGCACGGTGCGATCTCCGACACCGACATCCTCGAGCAGTACGCAAAGCACCTGCAGGCCCTTGCGCCCGTGGCAGGCATCCGGCCTCTCACTGTGGTCGTCGACGCCGGCAACGGGATGGGCGGCCTCACGGTTCCGGTGGTCTTCGATGGATTACCGCTGCACGTGGTGCCGCTGTACTTCGAGCTGGACGGCACGTTTCCCAACCACGAGGCCAACCCCATCGACCCAGAGAACCTGCGCGATCTGCAGGCCGCAGTCCTGACCCACGGCGCCGACCTCGGGCTGGCTCTCGACGGTGACGCCGACCGCTGCTTCGTGGTCGATGAGCGGGGCGGGCTGGTGAGCCCTTCCACGATCACCGCGCTGATCGCCGTGCGCGAGCTGGCTCGTGAGCCCGGTGCCAAGATCATCCACAATCTGATCACCAGTCGCGCGGTGCCGGAGATCGTCACCGAGCACGGGGGCACCCCCATCCGCACGCGTGTCGGGCACTCCTTCATCAAGGCCGTGATGGCGGAGACCGGCGCGATCTTTGGTGGCGAGCACTCCGGCCACTTCTACTTCCGCGAGTTCTGGAACGCCGACTCGGGGCTGCTCGCGGCCCTCCACGTGCTCGCTGCCCTTGGCGAGACACCGGCTGGGTCCACGCTTTCGGGACTGCTGGCGCCCTACCAGCGCTACGTCGACTCCGGTGAGGTCAACTCCCGCGTGTCCGACCCGACCGCCTCAGCGGCGGACGTCGAGAAGGCCTACGCCGACCAGGACGGCGTGACCCTCGACCACCTCGATGGGCTGACCGTCGCGGCCGAGGACTGGTGGTTCAACCTTCGACCGAGCAATACCGAACCACTGCTCCGCCTCAACGTCGAGGCCGCAGACCAATCAACGATGGAGCGGCTCCGCGACGAGATCCTCGTCCGAGTCCGCGGGGAGGCGTGATGGACCTCGATCCGCTGTTGCTGGAGATCCTTGCCTGTCCGTGCCCCAGGCACGAGCCAGTCGAGCCCGACCACGAAGCCTCGACCATTGTCTGCACGTATTGCCGCACGACCTTCCCCGTCCGTGAGGACATCCCCGTGATGCTGCTCGACGACGCGACGCCCGGTCCGAGGGGCATCGGCCAGGCGGCCGAGGAGCCCGGTCCGGCATGACCCTTCAGTTGGACGAGGGTCTCCTCGACGACGCCGAGGCGCTCGCCTCTGCTGACTCCCGGAACACCCTGCGGGCCCTGGCCTCCGCTGGCGCTCAGGTCCGCGAGGCCGCGGCTCTAGCCACCGAGGCCGACGTGGTGCGGGTGGCCGAGGACGGCCGGCCGCGTGCCGTGGTTGTCTCTGCCCTAGGCGGCTCGGCGGCCGTGGGCGACCTGCTCACTGCGTTGGCCGGTCCAGGAGCGCCCGTCCCCGTCCAGGCCGTACGCACCAAGACCCTGCCCGGCTGGGTCGGTCCCGTGGACCTGGTCGTTGCGGTCTCGCTGTCGGGCCGGGCCGAGGGACCGCTCGCGGTCGCAGCCGAGGCCGCGCGGCGCGGGTGTCGACTACTCACCGTCGGTGCGCCGGGATCGCCACTGGCCGACGTGACCGCCCGCGCCCACGGCATCCACGTCCCGACCGGTCGGGCGCTGCAGTCCTCCCGTTCGAGTATCTGGGCCTTGTCGGTGCCCGTGCTCCTCGCGGCCCACGCCCTCGACCTGGTCGACCTGACCGACGTGGCAATCGAGGAGGCGAGCGCCATCCTTGATGAGGTCGCCGAGCGCTCCCGGCCGGCCTCGGAGATCTTCGTGAACCCGGCCAAGACCTTGGCGGTTGGGCTCGCGGGCTCGATCCCGCTCGTGCTCGGCGAGGGCACTTTCGCCGGAGCGGCAGCCGTCCGCGCTGCTGCCGAGCTCTCCCGAAGTGCGCGACACCCGGCCATCCACGGCGTGCTGCCGGACGACGCGACAACCGTGGTCGCCACCTTCGACGGGCCCTTTGCGGGTGTCCTCGACGATGTGTTTGCCGACCCGTTCGATGCTCCAGAGGTCGGAGCCTCCCGGTTGCGGCTGCTGATGCTGCGCGACGACCAGGTCGACGAGGAGACTCGGCAGGTCACCGATGTCGTCCGTGACACTGCGACGGCGAGCGGGGTCCGGGTCGACGAGATCCTGGCGACCGGAACCCATCCATTCGCAAGAATCGCCGGTCTGGTCGCGCTCACCGACTTCACGTCGGCTTATCTGGCGCTGGGTGCCGGCCTGGACCCTGCGACTTCCCCGCACGTCGCCGACCTGAGGGAGCGAACCGCCCGATGAGCACTTCTGGTGGTACCAAGGCGATCATCGCCGCACTGTTGGCCAACCTCGGGATCGCGGTCACCAAGTTCATCGCGTTCTTGGTCAGCGGGTCGTCGTCGATGCTCGCCGAGTCGGTGCACTCCCTCGCCGACTCGGGCAACCAGGTGCTGTTGCTCATCGGGGGTCGGAGGGCCAAGCGGGCGGCGAGCCCTGAGCACCCGTTCGGCTACGGCCGCGAGCGCTACATCTTCGCCTTTGTCGTCTCGATCGTGCTCTTCAGCGTGGGGGGGATGTTCTCGATCTACCACGGCTACGAGAAGTTGCAGCACCCAGAGGAGCTCACCAACGCGGGTGTGCCGATCACGGTTCTCTTGATCGCGATCGTGTTGGAGTCCTTCTCCTTGCGCACCGCAGTCCATGAGTCCAACAAGGTGCGGCCGCGCGATCAGTCGTGGGTCGCCTTCGTGCGGCGGGCCAAGTCCCCTGAGCTACCCGTGGTGCTGCTCGAGGACACCGCGGCACTGATCGGCCTGGTCCTCGCGCTCATGGCTGTAGGGCTCGCCGTGGTGACCGGCGACCCCACCTGGGATGCCGTCGGGTCGATCCTCATCGGCGTGCTCCTGGTCATCGTGGCTTTGGTGCTCGGCATCGAGACCAAGTCGCTGCTCATCGGTGAGGGTGCTAGCCCGGCAGACGACGAGGCGATCAAGGCTGCCCTCATCGGCGGTGACGACATCGAGCGGATCATCCACATGAAGACCCTCTATCTGGGTCCGGATGAAATGCTGGTCGCGGCGAAGATTGCCGTGACCGGCACCGCATCTGGGGCCGACATCGCCGCGGCTATCGACGCGGCTGAGCAGCGGGTTCGTGCTGCGGTGCCGGTGGCCCGCGTCATCTACCTCGAACCCGACCTCGACCGAGGCCCTGCTTGAGCGCGCCACCACCCCTGGAGCCGCTGCCCCTGGAGACTGTGGTCCAGCATTACTCCTGGGGTTCCCGAACTCTCATCCCGGCTCTCCTTGGCCTGCCTGCGCCAGCTCCAGATCCGTGGGCGGAGCTGTGGGTGGGAGCCCATGAGGGCGGGCCCTCGCGGCTCCCTGATGGACGCAGTCTGGCCGAGGTCGAGCCAGACCTGCCGTACCTGCTCAAACTGCTCAGCGCGGTCGAGCCGCTGTCGCTGCAAGCACATCCTGATGCCCTGCAGGCTGTCGTCGGGTACGCCCGGGAAGAGGCCGCCGGCACCCCGTTCACCGCCCCTCACCGGACCTACAAGGATCCGCATGCCAAGCCCGAGATGCTGGTCGCCCTCACCCCGTTCTCCGCTCTGTGCGGATTTCGCGAGCCTGCAGAGGCCCTTCGGTTGACCCGAGCCCTGGACTGCCCGGCCCTTGAGCCGCTGGCTGCTGCCCTGGACCAAGCGGACCCCGAAGTCGCGTTGCGAGATGCGTTCACCCTCGGGATGACGGTCGCGGCGGACCGGCGTACGCCGCTGGTCATCGCAGCTGCTGCTGCGGCCGCAGGGCACGCTGCTGACCCGGCCACCGATGCCCAAGATGCCCGCGCCTATGCCTGGGTGGCTCGGCTGGCGCTGTTGCATCTCGGCGATGTCGGCGCGCTGGCCCCGCTGCTCCTCCAGACCCTCACCCTTGAGCCCGGGGAAGCGATCTCGTTGCCCCCACGCACCCTGCACGCCTACCTGTCAGGCGGGGCGGTCGAGGTGATGGGGAGCTCGGACAATGTCCTGCGAGGTGGTCTCACGTCCAAGCACGTCGATGTCGCGGGCCTGCTCGGTGTCGTGGATTTCCATGCCCAGCCGGTGCCCTGGGTGCTGCCCGTGTCGGTAGCCCCAGGGGTCGAGGTGTACGACTGCGAAGTCGAGGCCTTCCGGCTCCTGCACGTTCAGGGCACGGGCGGCGCGGTCGCCGTGCCCTCGGCGGGTCCGCGGCTCGTCCTGGTGACCGCCGGGCTGTTGGACGTTCGTACGTCGGCCGGATCGCTCATGGTCGGTCCGGGACGTGCTGCGTACGTATCCGCGGAGTCGGGTCAGTTGGAGCTTGCAGGCGACGGTGCTGCGTACGTTGCTGAGCCTGGGAGACGCTGAGAGGGGCAAGGTCTCGCTGGTCGTGGCACAATGGTGTTCTGCGGCCCGGCCGCTGAACGTGACGAGCCATCGAAGCCTCGTGCCGCCCGTCGCGCCCCCACTGAACCGCCCAACGAGTGGAGTGCGACGCACATGTCCCATAGTCCTGAAGATTTCAAGGTTGCTGACCTTGCGCTGGCATCCTTTGGCCGCAAGGAGATCAGCCTCGCCGAGCACGAGATGCCCGGTTTGATGGCGATGCGCGCCCAGCACGGCGAGACCAAGCCGCTGACTGGCGCCCGGATCACTGGTTCCTTGCACATGACCGTGCAGACCGCCGTCCTGATCGAGACTCTCGTCGATCTCGGCGCCGAGGTGCGTTGGGCCTCCTGCAACATCTTCTCCACCCAGGACCATGCGGCCGCGGCTATCGCGGTCGGCCGCCACGGCACTCCTGAAGACCCGCAGGGCGTCCCAGTCTTCGCCTGGAAAGGCGAGACCCTCGAGGAGTACTGGTGGTGCACCGAGCAGGCGCTGCGCTGGCCCGCCATCGAGGGCACGCCGAGCGCAGGCCCGAACATGATTCTGGACGACGGCGGCGACGCCACGATGCTCGTGCACAAGGGCCGGGAGTTCGAACTCGCGGGAGCGGTGCCATCTCCGGAGAGTGCCGAGTCCGAGGAGTTCGCGGTCTTCCTGGGCCTGCTGGCCCACTCCCTCTCGGAGTCCACGACGCGTTGGACCGAGATCGCCGCTGGCATCAAGGGCGTCACCGAGGAGACCACGACGGGAGTCCACCGGCTCTACGAGATGTTCAACGCGGGCAGCCTGCTCTTCCCTGCTATTAACGTCAACGACTCGGTGACCAAGTCCAAGTTCGACAACAAGTACGGCTGCCGCCATTCCCTCATCGACGGCATCAACCGGGCCACCGACGTACTCATCGGCGGCAAGGTCGCTGTCGTCGCCGGCTATGGCGATGTCGGCAAGGGTTGCGCGGAGTCGCTTCGCGGCCAGGGTGCTCGGGTCATCGTCACCGAGGTCGACCCGATCTGCGCGCTCCAAGCAGTCATGGATGGCTATCAGGTGGCCACCCTCGAGGATGTCCTTGCTACGGCTGACATTTTCATCACCGCGACCGGCTGCTACGAGGTTGTCACTGCTGACCAGATGTCACGCATGAAGCACCAGGCGATCCTCGGCAACATCGGTCACTTCGACAACGAGCTCGACATGGCCGGTCTCGCCCGCCTTCCGGGAGTGGAGCGGATCCAGATCAAGGCGCAGGTCGATGAGTGGAAGTTCGCCGACGGGCACTCGATCATCGTGCTGTCCGAGGGTCGGCTGATGAACCTGGGCAACGCCACAGGACACCCGAGCTTCGTGATGTCGACGTCCTTCACCAACCAGGTGATGGCTCAGATCGAGTTGTTCACCAAGGCTGAGGACTACCCGCTCGGAGTGCACGTTCTGCCCAAGCACCTAGACGAGGCGGTCGCGCGTCTCCACCTGGACGCGTTGGGCGTGAAGCTCACCGAGCTGACCAAGGTCCAGGCGGAGTACCTCGGCGTCGACGTGGCCGGCCCGTACAAGTCCGACCTCTACCGCTACTAGACGCACCGGCTGCCCCGCGCCAGTTGATCAAGGAAGAAACCACCCTTCTCCCCAAAAAAAGTGTGGCTTCTTCCTTGATCAACAGTCATACCCCTGGGGATCCCGGCCACCGATCTGGCTGCTGCGCCTTGGCCTTTGAACGTGGCAGGGCTAGTAGGACGAGCCGGTCGTGAAGTACCACAGCGCTGACGTGAGCCAGACGCCGATCAAGGTGGCGAAGGTCAGGCCACCCAACCAAGGCAGCGCCCAGCCGGGCACTGCCTTGGTGCGCAACGTGAGCATCTTGGCGACGAAGAACCCGTAGAACACGCAACCCAGCAACGAGTGCGCGAGCACCCGGGTCGTCGTGGTCTGGAAGCCAAGTGCCCACAGACACTGGTAGGCGACGGGAAGGGTGATCAGCACGGCCAAGACCCCTGAGGTCCGATGAACCCGCGAGACCGTACGGCTGGCGGGCCCGGACCCGATCCGACCGTAGATCCGCAGGGCACTCGCCACCTGAACGAGTGCGAGGCATGCGGCCACGGTCGCCAGCACGGATTTCATCTGAAGAGTGCTGGAGAAGCCGAGGGTGGGGATCGAGCCGAAGGTCGGGTCGTGGACCTTTCCGTAGGCGCCGAGAGCGACGGCGACCAGGGAGCCGACGAGCAGGGGGACCAAGATCCGGGTCGCGGCCGGCGCGGCGATGGTCGGCTCGTTGGAGGCAGGACTGGCTGCGTGGCTCATGAGGAGCATCGTGGTGGAGCGAGGGGTCGATGGGGAAGGGGCGCGCCGCGCCGCCGGTGGCCGACGTAGGCTCACGTGGTGTCCGAGGAGTTGCCGCCACCGCCCTCGTGGGGTCTCACAGACGTGTGGATCGCGCTGGGGTTGTACGTGTTCCTTGCTTTCCTCGGGGCAGCGATCGTGCTCGCGGTCCCGGACAACCCCGAGGCGAAGGCCTGGGCGCTCGTCGCAGCAGTTGTGCTGCCGTGGGTCGGGTTGGCCGGCTGGCCCATCTATGCCACCACGACCAGAGGGGGTGGCCCTGTCCTGGACCTGCGGCTTCGGGCCACTCCCGCCGACCTGGTGTTTGGGGCCATCGCCGGCTTCGTCGCTCTGGTCATGGCCGGCATCGTGGCACTCGGCCTCGAGCGGGTGACCGGTGAACCGCTGGAGTCCTCGGTCGGACAGCTCGCGGACGACCTGACGGCCGCCTCCCCGTGGCCGGTGGTCGCCCTCGCGTTGCTCGCGGGGATCGGCGCCCCCCTCGTCGAGGAACTCGCGTTCCGCGGCCTGCTGTACGGCTCCCTGGAAAAGCGCGGCCGAACGGTCATCTACTGCGTTGCGGTGTCCTCGGTCACCTTCGCGGCCTTCCACCTCGAGCCCATCCGTTTTCCCGTCCTGCTGGTGATCGGGCTCGTGCTCGGGTTCGTGCGGGCCCGAACGAACTCGACCGGCGCCAGCATGGTCGCCCACATGACGAACAATCTGCCGGGTGCGATCGCTTTGCTGGTCTTGGCTTTTCGCTGAGGCACCGACGCTTTGCGGCGCTTAGGTCGGCGCAGCGAAGCCGCCGCCTTTGCCAGTGTCGGCGGTCCAGATGTCGGCCGTGTCGGGTGCGGCCGCTGGAGGGCGTAGCCCGTACGGGTCGTGCGCGGACGCGGCGGCCGCTGAAGGTACAGGCGGTGGGGCGGGGGTCGGGCCTGCGGCGGGGGGCGCGGCTGCAGCCCAGGCTCGCGCGGCCGCCGCCTGGCTGGCC
>JANPBY010000023.1:0-5721 GCA_031430645.1 Actinomycetes bacterium | reverse complement strand
CCCCGCCCCCCCCCCCCCCGCGGGCTGGCGCCGTGCGCCCCCGCCCCCGCCGGGGGGCCCAAACACCCACAAACTCTGGGCGGGGCGAGGGGGCCTGGAGCGTCAAGCAAGGCCCCAAACACGCCGATCTTTACGCCATGGCCCGCCTGCCGTTGCTGGCGCTTGTCCTCGCGGGCCTCGTGGCGGGGGTCGCACTGCTGTGGCGGGCCCGCCGGGAGGCCGCGGGATTCCGGCTGCCCTGGGTCACCCTCGGCGTGGCCGGGCTGATTGATGCATCCTGGGTCGCCCACCGCGGCCTGCAGTCGCTCGAGGGGTCAGCAACTGCGGCCGAGGCACCTGTTGTCCTGGCCCATCAAGGCCTCCACTTGCTGACCGTCCCGTTCATCGTCCTTGCCCTGCTCAAGCTGCCCCATCCGCCGGCCGATCGGCGCCGGCGGACCCAGACGATCGTCGACTCGTGCGTCGCCGCGCTCGGCTTCTCGATCCTGTACTGGCAGGTCGTGCTGCCGCAGGCGGTTCCCGCCGAGCTCTCGTCTCTTGTGGCTGGCGTAGCGGTCATTCAGGCGATCTGCGCCGTCGTGGTGAGCACGGTCTGCATCCATCTACTGGCTCGGGCGCGACAACCCGGTGGCCTGCAGTTTTCCACCGTTGGTCCGGTGGCCAGCGGCGTCCTCGCCCACGTCGTCGGACTGGCGCTGCTGCAGATGATGCTGGTTGCGGGGGCCAGCACGATGACGGCGCTGCCGGCATTCGCGCTCTGCGTCGTCGGACAGGGGTTGGTGGCCTGGGGTGCGTTGCACAGCACCTACGTCCCCGAGACCGCCGGTGCCGCCCGCCGTCGAGAGACGACCGCCGCACTCGCGCCCGTCGTGCCGCTCGTGCTCGCCGGGCTGCTCGTGTTCGTCGACGTACTCGACCACCAGCCAGTCGACCCGGTGGTGATCGTGCTCTGTGTGGCCCTCCTCGTTGCGCTCTTGGTGGGGGCGGTGCTCACCCGATTGGAGTCTCTTGAGGTGACGCGCACACTCGAGGATCGCGTCGTGGAGCGGACGCTAGACCTCGGGACCCGCGAGAAGTGGTTCCGTGCCTTGGTTTCCAATGCCTCTGACGTGGTCACGGTTCTCGATCGTGACGGGGTGATCCGCTACCAGACGCCCTCGGCGCGCCGGGTGCTCGGTCACGACCCGGACCGGCTTGTCGGTCTTCCATTCACCCGTTTACTGCCCTCGACCCAAGATGAAGCCCTCGCCCAGGCCATCGCGCAGTCGAGTCGCTCCTCCATCGGTGAGGTGACGATCGAGCTCACCGTCTGGCACCGGGACGGGCACTACGTCGAGACCGAGACCACGGTGACGTCGCTGCTGGATGACCCCGACATCCGCGGAGTCGTACTCACGACCCGCGACGTGTCCGAACGCCAGGCCCTGCAGGAGCAGCTGACTCGGCAGGCGTACTCCGACCAGCTCACTGGTCTCGCTAACCGCACGCTGTTTCGCGAGCGCATCGAGGCAGCTGTGGAGGGCGCGGTTGCGAGTGAGGTCGGCGTCCTCTTCCTTGATCTGGACGGGTTCAAGGGCGTCAACGATGCCCAGGGGCACGCGACCGGAGACCACCTGCTCGCCTTGGTCGGCCAGCGGTTGCGTAACGCCGTACGTCCGGGCGACGTGGTCGCGCGCCTCGGCGGCGACGAGTTCGGCGTGCTCGTGGTTGGTGAGGACGCGGAGAAGGCCGCGGTATGGGTGGCGCACCGGATCCGCCGGGTCCTTGCCAACGACTTCCGGCTCGAGGGACACGAGATCTCCGTGGGAGCGTCGATCGGCATCGCCGTCAACCGGGGAAGAGAGAGTGCAGACCAGCTGCTCCGCAACGCCGACCTCGCTATGTATCGAGCAAAAGGCCAGCAACAGCAGGCCTTTGTCGTGTTCGAGGCGCAGATGCATGACGCTGCTGTGGCCCGCATGGAGGGCGAGGCTGACCTGCGTCAAGCCGTCGCTCGCAACGAGCTCGCGCTGCACTACCAACCGATCGTGGACCTTGTCACTCGTCGGGTCGTCGGTGTCGAGGCGCTCATCCGGTGGCGTCATCCGGTGCGTGGTCTGCTCCCGCCTTCGGAGTTCATCGACCTCGCGGAGGAGACCGGGTTGGTCGAGGAGATCGGGGCCTGGGCCCTGAATGAGGGCTGCCGAGCGGCCGTGCGGTGGCAGCCGTATGCCGGCGCTGGAGGGCACTTCAAGATGGCCGTCAATGTGTCTGCCCGGCAGCTGAACCAGGGGCTGCCCCGGCGGGTGCGTGATGCCCTGGTGAAGTCCGGGCTGCCGGCTGCGGCGCTGACGTTGGAGATGACCGAGTCGGTCCTCATGGAGCGCACGGACGCCATGGTGGCGCTGCTCAAACGCTTCAAGCTGTTGGGCGTCAAGCTTGCGGTCGACGACTTCGGGACCGGCTACTCCTCGCTCTCTTATCTCTCCCGGTTCCCGGTGGACATCTTGAAGATCGACCGGTCCTTCGTCGAACAGGTGGGACGTGAGTCGGAGAAGGCCGAACTGGCCCGGACGATCGTGCACCTGGGTACAGCCTTGCGGCTCGCCACGGTAGCCGAGGGCATCGAGTCGGCTCTGCAGGCTGACCTGATGCGTGACATGGGCTGCGACCTGGGCCAGGGCTACTTCTTCGCGCCTCCGTTGTCGGAGGCCGACCTCGACGCCTACCTCGCAGAGGCAGGGGGCGGCGTGGTCGAATCGCCTCCATTGTCGGAGGCGCCACCCCTGGTCGGCATGGGGACCTAGAACCTCGACGCGGAACCACGTTTAGATGCTCCTCATGGGAATGACCTCGATCGACTTGCTCCTGCGGAACGCGGTCGTCTGGACCGGGGTCGCAGCGGAGGCCCGGGTCTGCGAGGCGATCGCCGTAGCTGACGGCCGGATCGTCTGGACGGGAAGCGACCGCGAAGCTGACTCGCTCGTCGACGGCGCGCGCGAAACCTTGGATCTGGGCGGTCGCATGGTGATTCCAGGGATCGTCGACAGTCACAGTCACGTACGACTGGGTACGGCCGACGGCGCCGTACAGCTCGCTGGCGCCCTCACCCTCGGCGAGATCCGGCAGCGCGTCGATGAGTGGGTCGCGCTCAACCCGAGCAGTCGCTGGGTACACGGCGAGGGCTTCGATTACGTGGCGCTCCCGGGAGGGCGCCACCCCAAGGCCGAGGACCTGGCCGGAGCGGGAGGCGGGCGCCCGGTCATGCTCCTCGACTACAGCGTGCACGCGGCCTGGTTGAACGGTGCGGCATTGACCGCCTTCGGGGTGGCCGAGGGGTCCGGTGACGTCGCGTGGGGCACCGTCGAGCGCGCGACCAACGGAGTCCCGACCGGCTACGTCGGGGACTTCGCCGTCAAGGGCATCGCTGAGGCTGGCCTGCGAGCCTTGGAGCTGGTGTCCCCGGCATACTCGAATCAGGCCCAGTACGACCGCGTTGTGGCGGGCGTCCGGATGGCGGCGACGTACGGCATCACGACCGTCGTCGAGCCGCAGAACAGCGTCGTCGACCTCGAGCTCTTCGCGCGGGCACGCGCCGAGGGAGAACTGCTCACCAGGCTTGTGGCGGCGCTGTTCCACCCCGCTGACTCCGCCTCCGACATCGTCGATTCCTTCGATGAGGCGCGACGCCGCTTCGACGATGACCGGCTGCGGGTGGGTCCGATCAAGCTCTACATCGACGACATCGTCGAGCCGCATACGGCGGCCATGTTTGAGCCGTACGCCAATCTCGACACTGTCGGGCGCACCTACTACAGCGGCGAGCAGCTCGGCGAGGTGATCACCCGCTTCGATGCGTGCGGCTACCAATGCTTCGTGCACGCCACCGGTGACCGAGGGATAGCCACGGTGCTCGACGCGGTGGCCGAGGCGCGACGACGCAATGGTCCGCGGGATGCGCGCCACCAGGTGGTTCACGTGGAGTGCGTGCGCGAGTCAGACCTCGATCGCTTCGCCGAGCTCGGCGTCGTGGCCTGCATGCAGCCTCGGCATTGCGCCCCCGAGATCGTGGCCCAGTGGCGGGACAACGTGGGGCCGCAGCGGTGGCGCTACGCCTGGCCGATGGCCAGCCTCGCGGCACGCGGCGCGGTTCTTGCGTTCTCCAGCGACTGGAACGTTGCCGAGATGGACCCGATGGTCGGGCTCTACACCGCCCTCACTCGGGCGTCGCTGGACGGCGCGCAGTCGTGGGTCCCCGAGGAGTGCGTGGACCTGGACACCGCGTTGCGCGCCTACACCTGGGGGAGCGCCTACTCGATCTTCTCCGAAGGAGACCGTGGCACCGTCGAAGTGGGTAAGTACGCCGATCTCGCGGTACTGAGCCGTGACCTGCGCACCGCGGAACCGCAGGAGATTCTCGACACCGAGGTCGATCTGACTCTCGTTGATGGCGAGGTCGTCCACCGCAGGCTTTGAGAGGGCGTGAGTTCGCTCCGGTAGCCGCACCCGGCGGGCGTCCACAGTCCAGGATCGGTGGGGTCGTGGGTCAAGGGAGAATGCTCCGGTGACCGAACCCGCGGCCGATGAGGGTGACTCGCCGTCCCCGTCTGCGCTGCTGCCCGTCGCTTCGCGATCGAAGCCGCGAGTGAAGGCTTCGACGCCCGCGCTCGGGGACGCCCTGGCGGCCGCGGTGGAGGCTGTCGGAGGCAGCACCCGAGAGGGACAAGTCGCGATGGCGGAGGCGGTGGCTCACGCGTTTGTCGGCGGTGAGCACCTGCTGGTTCAGGCCGGTACGGGCACCGGCAAGTCGTTGGCGTACCTCGTCCCCTCGGTGCTGCACGCGGTCAACGACCGTACGGCAGTCGTTGTCGCGACGGCCACCATCGCTCTGCAGCGCCAACTCGTCGAGCGTGATCTCCCGCTCGTCGCGGATGCTCTCGAACCCATGCTGGCCCGGCGACCAACCTTCGCGATTCTCAAGGGGCGCCATCACTATCTGTGCGCCCACCGGCTCAACGAGGGCTCGCCCAGCGACGACGGGGACACCCTGTTCGAGCCAGCGCCGGCCACGGCCCTCGGACGGGACGTCAAACGCATCCGGACCTGGGCCGAGGACACCGAGACCGGCGATCGCGACGAGCTGGTCCCCACTCCCGCCGACCGAGCGTGGCGTTCCCTATCGGTGACCGCACACGAGTGCCTGGGGTCGACCCGCTGCCCCTATGCCACGGACTGCTTCTCGGAGAAGGCCCGCGAGAAAGCTCGCAACGCCGACGTCGTGGTCACCAACCACGCGATGCTCGCGATCGATGCGATGAGCGGCATTCCGTTGCTGCCCGAGCACGACGTCGTCGTCATCGACGAAGCGCACGAGCTGGTCGATCGGGCCACTGCGGCGATCACCGACGAGTTGACGGCCGGCATGGTCGAGCGGGCGGCCCGGCGGGCGCGCAAGCACGTACCCGAGGACACCTACGACGACCTGCTCACTGCTGGTGAGTTTCTCGAGGAGGCGCTGGCTGCGGCTGAGCCCGGGCGGGTCGAGCAACTGGGCGGTGCCTTGTTCGATGCGTTGGTCGCCGTGCGCGACGCGGGTCACGCGACAGTCTCGAAGTTCAGTGGTGACAAGGGTTCCTCCATGCTGGGCGAGGGTACGTCGGATGGAGGTGAGGACCAGGCGGCCCGCGTGCAGGGCAAGGCTGCCGTCGAGGAGATCTGGGAGGTCGCCGGACGGGTCGTGTC
>JANPBY010000022.1:0-5929 GCA_031430645.1 Actinomycetes bacterium | reverse complement strand
TGAGTCCCTCGGCTGCGAGGGGGGAGAGGAATCCGCCGGGGATCGCGCCGTCGGTGGTTTGGGCCAGGGTGAAGGTGAACCCTTCTGCCGCATCCCGGTAGTCCTGGTCGGCGGCGTCGGGGTCGACCCGGTGACACCAGGCGTTGAGGAATCGTTTGAAGTCCTCCAGCTCCAGACCGCCCTGGTCGAGGAGGAAGGTTTCTCCACGGTCGGGGCAGGTGAGCATGTCCTTCATGGCCTGGGTGCGTAGGACTGTTCGGGAGATCGCCCGGGCATGCGCCACCGGCAGCAATCCCTGCCGCAAAGCATCCGCGGTGCGGGGCAGGTGCGCGGCCAACAGGCGGGCGAGCTTCAGATCTGAGCCCGCCACGGCTTTGGAGGACCGTTCAGCCCGTGACAGCCACGCCGCTGCCGACTGGGACCCGTCTCCGGACCACACCCCGGAATCGGCGATGACCTGCAAGGTGGTCAGCCGGTCCGCGGACAACAACGCGAGCGCGGTCGTCAACTCAGCGAGGCGGTCCACCGCCTCATGCCCGGTCAGGGTGCACACGTCGCAGCCGGTGAAGTCGACCACCGCCTCGACCATCGCGCCGCCGGCCGCACTACCCATCTGGAACCACCTCCTCACCAGATCCGAACCGCTCGAACTGATAATGCAATCATCGCATGAGGCACCGACAGTCCACCAGAGCAAAACCGTTGCTGTGGATAAGAAAACACCTGTGGGGACGGTCTGCTGCTGAGTGGCCATTCGCGCATGATCATGAGAGGGGCTTGGCGCTTGTCGTACTCCGCCAAGGCCTCGACAGCGTGACCGGAATGTGACAAACGGCGTTGGCCTCACGTAGCCTCGGTGGGCTCCTGCTGTTGGTGGGGGTGCCCCGACGTGCTCGCCGAGTCCTGCCCCACGTCGAGGTTGCTGCGTGCACCATCCGCTGGGCAGGAGTGGGGGAACCACACGTTCCGCGGTCGAGACGGGCATTCGCTGCCGTCATGACCTTGGGGTGAAGCCGCATCCGTGCGGCCGGGCCAACTCCGGTCCGAACCCGACAGCTCACCTCGCAGGCGTCGGAGAAGGATCCTTCGTGCTCGGCATGCCCGCCATCAGTTCTGTCCTGCCCCTGCGTCGCGCCCAGACCGTAGCCCTTGGGGTCGCAATGCTCGCGTCCATCATCGTTCCGGTCTCCAGTGCCAGCCCTGCGCAGGCCTACATCGGCCCCTCGAACGGTGGGTCGGGTGTCACCGCGCCCAGCGTTGCTGCCGCCAAGTCGCTCGCCGCGACCAAGGCGACCAAGGCCGGCAAGACCTCGCTCGGCTCGGCGGTCACTGCCACCAAGCCGGTTCGCGCCAAGAAGCCTGCGAAGAAGGGGCTGTCGTCATCCAAGATCCTGACGACGGCACGCAAGTACGACGGCAGATTCTACCGGCGTGCGGGCACTACTCCTGCAGGCTTCGACTGCTCGGGCTACACGCGGTACGTCTTCGCGAAGCTGGGCAAGTCGCTGCCGCACAACTCCTCGGCGCAGTACTCCGTCGTCAAGCACGTCAGCCGCGCCAACGCCAGGGCCGGAGACCTCATCTTCTTCCGGAGCAGCAGCGGCCGGATCTACCACGTCGGGATCTACGCGGGCGGTGGCAAGCTCTACCACGCGAGCCAGCGAGGGGTCCCCACCGGCCTCGGCACGATCTTCAGCTCGAATGTGAGCTTCGGCCGAGTCTGACCTGACCACGTCTGCCGCGTCGCAGGGCGCTGAGCGAGGGTGACGACGGTAGCGTCGGCACCATGACGGCACTGTGGCACCCGTTCGCCGATATGGCAGCGGTCGAGGCGGCGGGTGAGTTGGTTCTCACGCGCGGGATCGGCTGCACTGTCTGGGACGAAGCCGGGCGCAGTTACCTCGATGTCGCCGCGGGGCTGTGGTTCGTCAACGTCGGGCACGGGCGCAAGTCGATCGCCCAAGCGGCTGCCGAACAGGCGGAGCGGTTGGCCGCGCACACCACTTTCGGCGACGTGGCCAACGCGCCGGCCCTCGCTCTCGCTGAACGCGTGGCCGGGCTAGCCCCGGTTCCAGACAGCAAAGTCTTCTTCACCCCAGGTGGTTCCGACAGCGTCGATACCGCGGTCAAGATGGTCCGCAAGCATGCAGACCTGCACGGCCACCCCGAGCGTCGCGTCATCGTCGTCCGAGACCGCGCCTATCACGGCATGCACCTCGCAGGTACGGCCCTGGCGGGGATCGACGACAACCAGGCCGGCTACGGACCGCTTGACGCGGACGTCGTACGCGTTCCCTGGGACGACGCAGCATCCCTGGCGGAGACACTCGACCGGCTAGACGGCCGGGCTGTCGCGTTCTTCTGCGAGCCCGTGATCGGTGCCGGTGGGGTGTTCGCCGCGGGTGAGGACTACCTGAGAGCTGCCCGCCGAGTGTGTCGTGAGCGAGGCGTGCTCTTTGTCGCCGACGAGGTCGTTTGTGGCTTCGGTCGCGTAGGCGACTGGTTCGCCTCGAGTCGCTACGGCCTCGATCCGGACCTGATGCTCGTCGCCAAGGGGATCACCAGCGGGTACGTCCCCTTGGGCGCTGTCGTGGCAGCCCCCACGGTGTGGGAGCCCTTCTGGTCGCGCGCGGGAGTCTGGCGACACGGATACACATACTCCGGGCATGCCGTTGCCTGCGCTGCCGGGATGGCCAACCTCGATCTCCTAGAGAGTGAGAAGTTGCCCGAGCGCGCCCTCGGGCTCGAGAAGATCCTCGCCGAGGCGCTTGAGCCGCTGCGTGCGCATCCTGGAGTCGCCGACGTGCGCGCGGGCACTGGTCTGCTGGCCGCGGTTCAGCTCGCTGACCCTTCACAAGTACCGGCGATGGTCAGGGCTCTCCGTGAGCGGCAGGTGCTGACCCGCGGGATCGTCACAGGCTCGCTGCAGATCTCGCCTCCCTTGGTCATCGAGGAGCGGCACATCACCCAGCTCGTCGAAGCCATCACGGACTCACTCGTCGCTCTAGAGCAGACTGCGTGACGCCGTTTGCGCCCGGACTGATGGACGGGCGGGTTGCCGTGGTCACCGGTGGTGGCTCGGGCATCGGTCGCGCCACGGCGCTCGAGCTAGCAGCTCTCGGTTGTTCGGTGGCGGTTCTCGGTCGTCACGAGGAGACGTTGGCCGAGACTGCCGCCAAGGCGGCGGCAGGGCCTGGTCGCATCAGCTCGTACGTCGTCGACGTGCGTGAGCCGGACCAGGTCGACGCCGTTCTTGACCGGTTGGACTCACGGCTCGGCGCTGTCGACACCCTCGTAAACAACGCCGGCGGTCAGTTCGTCAGTCCAGCAGAGTCCATATCCCTCAACGGGTTTCGGGCGGTGACAAGGCTGAATCTGGATGCGGTCTGGAACTTGACCACCGCGGTCGCGAACCGGTGGCTGATCCCCGGCGGCTACGGCAAGGTCGTGTCGGTCGTCATCAGCCCCCGCCGGGCGATGCCAGGCATGGCTCACTCCGCGGCAGCGCGCGCAGGGGTCGAGAACATGACGCGAACCATGGCCGTGGAGTGGGGCCGTCACGGGATCCGGTTGAACTGCGTGGCCCCCGGCATCATCCACACCGACGCGTGGGAGAAGTACGGGCTCGCGCCGGAAGCCGTCGCAGCTGCAATCCCGGCGGGAACCCTCGGCACCGCCGAGGACGTGGCGCACGCGGTCACGTATTTGGTTTCCCCCGCCGGGGATTACGTCACCGGCGCGACCCTGCTGGTTGACGGGGGCCTCGACAACACCGGTCCGGGCGCCGCTTGGTCGCGTTCGGACTAGTGGTCCGACCCGTCCTTCGGGTGTGCGCGCAGCGATCCGGCGTGGGCTTTCAGCGTTGGGTCCCGCTTGGTCTTCACGAGGCTGGCGACCGTGGTGACGAACAGCACCAGCCCGATGAAGATGAGGGAGGTGGATGTGGCGATCTCGGGGATGGCGTCGTTCACGGACTTGTGGGCCCAGTGCAGGACGAGCTTTACGCCGATGAACGCGAGGATCACGGACAGTCCAGTGGATAGGTAGACGAGCCGGTCGAGAAGACCCTTGACGAGGAAGAACAGCGCTCGCAGACCCAGCAACGCAAAAGCATTGGCTACGAAGACGATGTAGGCAGAGTCGGTGACCCCGAAGACCGCCGGGATCGAGTCGAGGGCGAACAGCAGGTCGGTGCTGCCAACGGCAATGAGGACGATGAACAGCGGGGTGTAGAACTTCTTCCCGTCCACCCGCGTGGTGAAGCGCCCTTCGTCGTAGGTGTCGGTCACCGGCAGGATGCGCCGGGTGAATCGAACCAAGCCGTTGTCCTCGACGCTGGGGTCCTCGTCCCGATGTTGAAAGAGCTTAATTGCGGTGATGATCAGGATCAGACCGAAGATGAGGAACATGAAGCTGAACGCCGAGAGCAGCGCGGCACCGACGGCGATGAAGATGGCGCGTAGAAACAGCGCGAGGAGGATCCCGAAGGTCAGGATCTTGTGCTGATACTTCTCCGGAACCGCAAACGTCGTGAAGATGATGACGAAGACGAACAGGTTGTCGACGCTGAGGGACTTCTCGACGATGTAGCCCGCGAAGTACTCCGCACCGAAATCCCAGCCCTTCAGCTGGCCGAAGGCGACTCCGAAGAGGATCGCCGCCGTGATGTAGAAGACCGACCAGAAGACAGCCTCGCGGAATCCGACGGCGTGGGGCCGCCGGCCAGAGATCGCCAGGTCCAGGAAGAACAACCCGATGATCAGCGCAAGCGTGATCGCCCATTCGGTCCTGGTGATTTCGAGTGTGGTTTCGAGCATGAATGGATTTTACGTGTCATCGTCGCGCCGCGCTGGGCGACGAGCCTGGCCCGCGCCAGCTGGTTGCCCGTGATACACACGGTCCGTGCCGATGGCGGATAGGCGAGTCAGTATGCGAGTCGCCGCAGCCCTCTTGGCTGCCGCTGCCCTGTGGGCGCTCCCTGTCGCGGCGCCAATCCCCGAAACGTCCGCGGCGGCGGTGGTCTACCCGACCTGCGAGGCCGGGCCGGCTGCCGTCGACGGCGTTCCCCGGTTCTGGACCGATGACCGCACGTGCTACGAGAGTCCGTGGTTTGCCGGTGCTCATCGCCTGATGATCCCGTTCGGGTGCACGGCTGCGCCGTACTATCCGCGGGTGGCCGCCTGCGCGCCCCGCGGGGGGATCCACCACGGGATCGACATCGACATGCCAGTGGGCACCCGGATCTTCAGCAATGTCAACGGAGCCGTCGTCAAGGGCACCGTCGGGACGGCATACGGCGCAAAGGCGTTCCTCATCCGGACGTCCACGCGCGACTATGTGCTCGGCCACGTCGGGACGGTCTACGTCAGCAACGGTCAACGGGTGTCTGCGGGCCAGCTGATCGCCCGGTCGAACGACCTGGGCGCTCCCGATGGCCCGCACCTGCACTTTGAGGTCCGCCCGCGGGGTGGCAGCTATCGCGACGCGGTCAACCCGAGGGCCTTCCTCCGCCTCTCACCTTTCGAGCCGGCGCCCCGTGGCTGCTGCTGAACCCTCAGGGGTCCGGGGTGAGCGCCGCTGGCCGATGGCGTTGGCGGTGCTCGCGGCCGGAGTCCTGCACGCCTTCCTTCCAGAGGCCCTCACCTGGCTCCCCAACTGGGTCTACCAGGTCGTCCTTGTGGTCTTTCTCCTTGTTCTGATCATCGGAGATCCCGGCCGGATCGACCGGCAGAGCGCAGCGCTGCGAGTCGTGACGGGGGTGATGATCGGAGCCATCACGTTCGTCAATGCCGGCGTAGCGATCCGGCTCGTGGTCGACATCGTGGATGACGCCACCATTTTGACCTCCGCGGCGGAGCTCCTTGTTGCGGGCGGCGTCATCTGGGCCACCAACGTGATCGCCTTCGCATTATGGTTCTGGGATCTGGAC
>JANPBY010000021.1:0-43454 GCA_031430645.1 Actinomycetes bacterium | reverse complement strand
TACACAACGTCACACTCAGCGGGGTTCAGAGTTCGTATTTGTAACCCAGACCGCGCACGGTGACGATGTGCTTCGGATCGGCCGGGTCCTCCTCGATCTTGGCGCGCAGCCGTTTGACGTGGACGTCGAGAGTCTTCGTGTCCCCGACGTAATCCGATCCCCACACCCGGTCGATCAGCTGGCCGCGGGTCAACACCCGCCCAGAGTTGCGAAGGAGAAGCTCAAGCAGATCGAACTCCTTCAGTGGCATCGCTGCGACGGCGCCGCGCACGGTGACCGTGTGCCGCTCGACGTCCATCCGGACCGGGCCGGCCTCGACGACACCCGTGACGAGCTCCTCGGACTCCAGGCCCCGGCGGAGCACTGCACGGATTCTCGCCACCAGCTCGCGCATCGAGAACGGCTTGGTGACATAGTCGTCCGCCCCTAGCTCCAGGCCCACAACCTTGTCGATCTCGCCGTCCTTAGCCGTCAGCATGATGACCGGCACATTTGATCGAGAGCGAAGGGCGCGGCACACCTCCGTGCCTGGCGTGCCCGGGAGCATCAGGTCGAGGAGCACCAGGTCCGCGCCACTACGGTCGAACTCGGCGAGAGCGCTGGGACCATCGCCGGCTACTACGACCTCGAATCCCTCCTTGCGCAACATAAACGCGAGGGCGTCGCTGATGGACTCCTCATCCTCAACAACGAGCACGCGGGTCACGGGGACACCTTTCGCGAAGCATTCGTGGTCGGCGTCGCCCGAGCGGGGGCCGAAGCGCCGTTTACCGACGGAGTACCCGGTGCCGACAGCTGGGCTGGGAGGCGCAGGGTGAACGTCGACCCAGCGCCCTCGATGCTCCAGACGTCGACCTCGCCGCCGTGGTTGGCGCAAACGTGCTTGACGATGGAAAGTCCCAGTCCTGTCCCACCAGTGGCCCGTGATCGCGCCGGATCCACCCGATAGAAGCGCTCGAAGATCCGCCCGAGGTCGCGATCCGGGATACCAATGCCTTGATCGGTCACGCTGATCTCGATCCGGTCGACGGCTCGTCTGGCTGCAACGGCAACCCGGGTGTGCGCCGGTGAGTACGCCAGCGCGTTATCCACGAGGTTCTTCAGGGCAGAGACGAGCTGGCCACGATCTCCGTACACGCTCAGCCCCGGCTCGACGAAGATCACGAGCTCGATCTGTGCCGCTGCGGCTGTGAGTCGGGTGCGGTCGGTGGCGTCGCGAACGATCTCCTCGACGCAGATGACCTCAGCATGGGTCAGCGGAGCATCGCCTTGCACCCGTGACAAGTCGATGAGTTCGACCACCAGCGTGGCCAACCGCGCCGACTCGATCTGCATCCGGCCGGCAAACCGCTCGATCGCGACGGGGTCGTCTGCGGCAGCCAACACAGATTCGGAGAGCAGTGACAAAGCGGCGACTGGAGTCTTGAGTTCATGACTGACGTTGGCGACGAAATCCCGACGCACATCGTCCACACGACGCGACTCGGTGGAGTCATCGACGAGGATGAGGATCAGGCCGCCGCCGAGCGGGGCGATGCGAACGGCGAGGGTAACCGAGCGGCTGCGTCCACGTGGCTGCTCGATGTGCAGGGAACAACTCTCGCCATCGCGACGTACGGCCTTGACCGCATCCCTGATCGCATCATGAATGAGATGGCCGTCCCGGACGACCCCAAGGGAGTATGCGGTCGGCGACACCCTGATGGCGTGGTCCGCACTGTCCAACACCACAGACGCTGACTGAAGGGCCTGCAGGACAGCAACGGTCCCCTTCGGCAGCAATTCACGGTCACCCGGATCAGGCGCGGCCTGATCCCGTTCGCTGATCCGGAAGGCCAGCACGACCACCGACCCCACCAAGAGACCGATGGCGCCGCCGAGCACCGCCGCTGCTGCTGCATCCACGAGACAAGGGTAGGCACGTCCCCGCCCTCGGAGGACCACCCAGAGGGCAGATGGGGGCAAGGCGTCGATAAATGTTCACCTACCAGGGGCAACCTGTTCACCCGGAGCGCGGCAGTGGCCGACTCGCCGGGCCTAGGCTGGCGTCACTCACGCCTGGACAGAGCCGGCGGATGATCTGAAGACCCGGAGCAGCAAATGCGCGAGACCTACCACGACTCCCTCGACGGGGTGACCGACCAGCTGGTCGTCATGACCCGCGCCGTCGGCTCGATGATCGAACGCGCCTCCACCGCACTGCTGGAAGCTGACCTCGGAATCGCCGAGTCAGTCATCGCCGCTGACGGCGAGGTCGACAGCATGGAGATCGAACTCGAGCTTCGCTGCACCGACCTCCTCGCCCTACAGCAGCCCGTGGCGACCGATCTTCGGCTGGTCACGGGGGCACTGCGGATGTCCGCCACCATCGAAAGGATGGGAGACCTAGCACGGCACATCGCGAGTGTCGCCAGAATGCGCTATCCCGACTCCGCCGTTCCCGAGCAGCTCCGACCGATCTTCGTCGACATGGCCAAGCAGGTGTCCGTCATGGGCCAACGTATCGGCGACGTGGTGGCAGACAAGGACCTGACCCTGGCCTATGAGATCGAGCGGCTCGACGATGGAGTCGACGACCTCCATCGCCAACTCCTCCAAGCCTTGCTCTCGGATTGGGACGGCAGTGTCGACCAAGCCGTGGACGTCACGCTGATGGCCCGCTTCTACGAGCGCTATGCCGACCATGCGGTGAGCATCGCTCGACGCATCGTCTACACAACGACAGGAACCCGCTACAACGAGCTGGAGAAGAAGAACTGAGGTTCGGCGACGGCTCCGAGCCAGAATCGTCCCAACCCCGAGTTTCCGCAGCGGGCATCGATCCCTGATGATTGGGCGCATGCAACCGGAACCGCCGACCTACGAGGACGCCCTCGAGCAGGGCCACGACCTCTATCCGGGCGTCCGGATCGGTCGTCCGGGCCGGGCCAGGACGTACGGCCCGACGATCGCTGCGCTGCGAGCTCTGCGCCTTCGCTATTCCATCGACATCCAAGGCGCCGAGCACGTCGCTCCCGGCGCCGGGATCCTGATCGGCAACCACCTGTCGGCCATCGACCCGGTCATGGTGGTCATGAGCACCTGGTGGCGAGTCACCGCGTTCACCAAGGTTGAAGTCTTCGAGAACCGTGGTGCTGTCTTCTTCCGGCTGATGGGCCAGATCCCGCTGCGCCGCGGAAACCAGGCATCGACGGCGTGGGCGATGGACATGGCGTCGCGTGCGCTCGCGGACGGAGCCAAGATCGGTCTCTATCCCGAGGGAACCCGATCCCCGGATCCCGCCCAGCTGCACAAGCTTCACCAGCGGGTGCTGATCCCCGTGCTCAGGGGCTACCCCGACGTGCCCGCGTATGCGGTGGCCACCACCTACATCCCACGGCCATGGCGTCGTACGCGCGTCCGGGTGCGCATCTCACCGCCGCTCCCCCTCGCCACCGAGGCCATGACGGACGACGAACTCACCTTGACTGTCCGTGATGCCCTACTCGAGCTCGGCGGGCAGACCTACGTCGACACGTACGCGACCGTCATCAAGCGGGCACGTATTCGGCAGAAGAACGCCGCGCCCTCCGAGTGAAGTGGGACCGAGCGGTTCACCACGTCGAGAACGCCGCTCAAGAGTGCGCCCGGGTCGCCACGCTCGCGCCGAGTTTCGCTCCCCTTCAGGTGACCCAGCTGTGGGCGGTGGGAGACGTCCTTGGGCCACCTCGGGACCTTGAGCTTGTGACGGTCGCGCTCGGCGCCGACCTCCCGCCGGCCGATGTCGCCTGGTGGACCGAGCCGCCCGGAGCCGAGCACTGGACCAACATGACGCAGCTGGCCAAGAACCCGGTCCGCCGCTGGTGGAGATCGATTCACGCCCCGGTGTGGAATCACCGAATCATCGGCCCCGTACTCGTCTGGAATGCTGTCGAAGGGATCCGGGAAGAGGCGCTCGCCGGACTCGGGGAAGGTCTGGGCGCTTCCCTCGGCCTTCCGACGCCGACGACCGAGGAACTGGCCGTGCGGATGCGGGACGAGCTCGCCCTCAGCCTCGCTGCCCTGCGACTCGGCACCGCTGACTATGAAGCGCGTCGGTGGGGGCGAGGCACCCTCGAGCCGACGGCCGATGCGTTGTGGCGGGCCACGGACGGCTACCTGGACGTCCTCAGCGCGCAGCCGCTCGCCTAGCCGGCTGCGCGCTGAGGTCCCGTCGATCGGCTAGCCGAACTGGATCGTAGACAACATGGACTCGACCTGAGCGGTCCAGTCCGCGCCGGACGGGTTGTCGGTGGCCGTGCGGGTCAGGATCACGAGGGGCTGGTCACCGGTGTCCACGATGGCAAGGCGGGTCGGGTAGTTGTCGCCGAAGTCCCAGCAGTCTCCGCTCCCTTGAGTGCCGCCGATGTAACAGCCGAGGGCACCGATGACACTGGTGCCGGTTCTGGCCGTCACCGTGAGGAGTGTCGCTGGGCGACCGCCGATCTCGGTCTTCGAGACTTTGGACACCACCAGGTCGCCAGAGTCGCCGAGCGACTTGAGGTAGCTCACGTATCCTGCGTAGTCCTTGATGGGGGTAGCGGTGGTCTTTCCCGGGGCGTAGTAGCGGGAGAACTGGTCGAAGCTCAGTCCGATGCACGTGGAGTCTGTGTCGCACCTGTTCCACGTGACCCACTCCGGCGTCTGGCTCGTCGGCTCGGACATGACTTCGGTGACCCACGGCGGAAGCGTGACGCTGAACGGGTCGGCGAATTCCGTCGAGGTGAACTCCCCGGCTGTAGGGGACGGAGCGGCCGACGTCTGGGGTGATGGGCCAGCGCCAGGCACCTGCTGTGCCTCGCCGCCAGTTCGGGACCCCGCAAACGCGGCGCCGGCCACCATGACGACGACGACCGCAGCGGCGGCAACCAGCCACGTTCGCTGGCGTTTGCTCCGATCAGCTGAGTCCATGCGGTCGTTGAGCTCGTCGGCTCCTCGGTCGGTATTGACAGACATTGCGGTCTCCTGGACTTCGGCCTCCAGCGCAGCGGCCAAGGCTGATTCGAACGGGTTCATGCCCATGCCTCCATCCGCTTCTGCAGGGCAGCGGTCGCTCGGGAAGCGTGCTGCTTCACCGAGCCCTTGCTGACGCCGAGCCAATCCGCGATCTGTTCCTCACTGAGGTCAAGGTAGTAGCGCAGCACCAACACCTCGCGCTGGCGACGAGGCAACAGGTGCAGGGCCTCGACGAGCACCTGACGTTGGCTTCCGTCCACGCCCGAGCTCTCCGCGGACGCGGCCAGCCCGACCATCGGAAGGTCGTACGACCTCTCGGTCTGGCGTCTGCGCAACTTCGATCGGGATCCGTTGACCACGCTGCGGTTGAGGTACGCCACAGCAGTAGACGGATCCCGAAGGCGTCCCCAGTGGCGGTACAACGCCTCGAAAGCATCCTGGGCGACTTCCTCAGCAGTCTCCCGGTCGTCGACCATCAACGCCGCGAGACCGACCAATCGTCGGTAGTGCACATGGAACAGTGCGGTCACCGCAGCCCTCGCTGACGGAGGGAGGTCATCGGACCCCCACCTGTCGGCGCTGGTTGTCATCTCGGCTCCCTTGACTCGATCGTCAGGGGATAGGACGTCCGAGCACCCAATCGGTTGACAACGTCAGCGACCTTGGTTCGCCGCAGCCTTGATCGCATCCGCGGCGGCGTCGGGGTCGAGGTACTGGCCACCGGGGACCGTGGGGCGAAGGTTCCCGTCAAGCCGATAGACGAGCGGGATGCCGGTCGGGATATTGAGCCCGGCAATGGCTTCGTCCGAGATGCCGTCGAGGTGTTTCACCAAAGCCCGCAACGAGTTCCCGTGTGCTGTTACCAGGACAGTCTGTCCGGTGCGGAGGTCCGGGACGACTGCGTCGTACCAGTAGGGCAGCATCCGCTCGACGACGTCAGCGAGGCACTCCGTCGCCGGCAGCTGCTCCGGAGCCAGACCCAGATAGCGCGCGTCCCCAGTCTGCGCGTACTCGTCGCTGGGGTCTATGGGCGGCGGCGGAACGTCGTAGGAACGACGCCAGAGCATGAACTGTTCCTCGCCGTAGGCCTCGAGTGTGGCCTTCTTGTCCTTGCCCTGCAGGGCTCCGTAGTGCCGTTCGTTGAGCCGCCACGACCGGCGCACCGGGATCCACAGGCGGTCGCAGGTGTCGAGAGCCTCTTGGGCGGTCCGGATCGCCCGTCGCTGCACCGAGGTGTGCAAGACATCGGGGAGGACGCCCTCGGCAGCAAGCAACTCACCGCCCCTGCGAGCCTCAGCCAGGCCTTTGTCTGTGAGGTCGACGTCAACCCACCCGGTGAACAAGTTGAGGGCGTTCCACTGACTTTGGCCGTGGCGCAGCAGAACGAGGGTGTAGGGGCTGTCCGGCATAAGGCCGAGCCTAGCGAGGCGTTTCGGTGATCGGGTCCCGGCTCGCAGCTTCAGCGACACCGTGGTCGGGATCAGCGAAGCGCGCGAACGCCTGCAGGTTGTCCAGGCTCTCCCCTCGCTTCAACCGCCACTCCCACTCCTTGCGGATCGAGGAGGCGAAGCCCAGCTCCAGCAGTCGATCGAACTCCTCGTCGGAGTAGGTGAGGATGCAACCGAGCAACCGGTCGATCTCTTCAGGGGTTATGGCGTCCAGCGGCACCCGGCCGACGAGGTAGACGTCTCCGAGGTGGTCGAGGGAGAAGTGCACGCCGTAGAGCCGAGCGTTGCGTTCCAGGAGATGCCGATAGAAGGCCGCGTGGTTCTCATCGGGTCGTCGCACCACGAACGCCTCGACGAGCAGGCTGTGGTCGCCGACGACCAACCAGGCCACGGTCTTCAGCTTGTGCTGCCCCGGCAGCGTCACGAGGTACGCGCCGGGTCTTGGGTGGTCGTATTCGATCTCGCGCTCATCCAGCGCGGCGCGAATGACAACGTCGAGGGGATCGCTCACAAGGCGCTCGACACCGCTCGCGGCAGCTCGTCGTGATGGCTGGCCAAGGCCTCGCCGTAGACAGCCATCATCGCTTCCGCCGTGGCCCCCCAACCGAAGCCCGAGGCGTGGGCAACAGCGCCAGCTCCGAGCCGGTGCCGCAGCTCCGGATCAGCAACCAGCTCGGCGAGCACCCGACCCCATTCGCGGGGGTCGTGGCCTGTGACCAGGACACCGCTACGTCCGTCGGCCACGGCCGTGGGAAGCCCTCCGACGTGACTTGCTGCAACGGGGGTGCCGCATGCCTGTGCCTCGATCGCTACCAAGCCGAAGGACTCGTTGTAGGAGGGTACGACGACGACATCCGCCGCCCGGTAGTAGTCGGGCAGCTCACGCTGGCTGACCGGCGGGTGGAAGCGCACGACATCGCGAACACCGAGTGATCGGGCCAGCTCCTCAAGATGCTCCGGGTGTGCCAGGCCGGAACCGCTCGGACCACCGACAACCGCGACTACGAGGCGATCACGCAAGGAAGGGTCCGCCATCAGCATCTCCGCGGCAGCCCGTACGAGCACGTCCGGTGCCTTGAGGGGCTGAATCCGCCCGACGAACATCAAGACCACTGCCTCGCCGGGCAACCCCACCCGGCCACGAGCGGCGCCTCGGTCCCCCGGCGTGAACCGGTCCAAGTCGACACCCGGGCTCACCACGCGAACTCGTGCCGGATCGGCGCCGTAGAGGGTGACGAGCTGCTCTGCTTCATCGGCTGTATTGGCCACTAGCCGATCGGCAGCCTCGACGACCTGGGCTTCGCCAATGCTGCGCATGGCAGGTTCCGGCGAATCTCCCTCAGCGAGCGACGCGTTCTTGACCTTCGCCATCGTGTGCATGGAGTGAACGAGCGGGACGTTCCACCGCTCCTTAGCGAGCCAACCGACCTGCCCCGAGAGCCAGTAGTGGCTGTGCACCAGGTCGTAGTACCCAGCTTCGCGCTGAGCTTCGGCGCGCAGAACTCCGCTGGTCACTGCGCACAGCTGGCCGGGCAAGTCCTCTTTCGCGAGCCCTTCGAACGGGCCTGCCGCGACATGACGCACGAGTACCCCAGGCGCCAACTCGACTGTGGGTGGGAGATCGCCGCGCGTGGCTCGAGTGAACACCTCCACCTCGGTGCCGGCCGCCGCCAGCCGGCGGGCCAGTTCGACGACATAGACGTTCATGCCACCGGCATCGCCTGTGCCCGGCTGGTCCAGAGGGGAGGTGTGAACGCTCAACATGGCCACACGTCTAGGGACAGTCCGCATCACCCGAACGCCGCTCACTCCTTGATCCTCGCCGATAAGGACCATTCACCGCACCCCAGTCCCCGATCCACCGCCGTCCCGACCCGGGCGCGGCTAGGTCGGGCGCCTGGCCAGCGCCTCTGCGAAGACCTCGCTCGCTGCCGCGGTGAAGAGCACGAAGCGCACCTCACGGACCCGGGTCGGTGTGTTCTCGACGGTCCCCAGCGCGATCTGAGCCGCATTCTCCAGGGGCCAGCGGTAGACACCTGCGGAGATGGCCGGGAACGCGACAGTCCCCGCACCCACGTCGTCAGCAACTCGCAGGCTCTCTCGGTAGGCGGACGCGAGCAGATGGCTGCGATCCTCACTCGGTGACCACACCGGTCCCACGGTGTGGATCACCCATCGGGCCGGGAGCAAGCCAGCCGTCGTAGCGACCGCCTTCCCCGTCGGCAACCCCTTACGTAAGAGACCGGCGCGCAGCTCGCGGCACTCCCGGAGGACCTCGGGGCCTCCCTTTCGGTGGATCGCGCCGTCGACGCCTCCGCCGCCGAGCAGGGAGGAGTTGGCGGCATTGACGATCGCGTCGACCACGCAGTCGGTGATGTCTCCAACCTCAAGGACGATCCGGGGAGCCATCCGGCTAGCCTGCCCCACGGGAGCTCGAGGACCGAAGGAGAGGTCATGATCGCGCCGTATCGCACCGAACGCCTTGAGCTCCGGGCCTGGGTCGGCGAAGACTCCGCGACCCACCTCGCCATCTACAGCAGGTGGGAGGTCATGCAATGGCTCGGCGCCGACCCCAAGCCTCTGACCACAGAAGAGCAGTCCCGATCCGGCATCCGGCGTTGGGCGACCCGTCGAGCCGACCCGTGCGGCGTCTGGGCCGTTGTTCCCGAGGACGTGGGTCATCCCGTGGGCAGCGCGTTACTCGTTCCCCTGCAGGACGCCGACGGGGCGCCCACAGCCGAGTTCGAGATCGGCTGGCACTTTCATCCCGACTACTGGGGTCGCGGGTACGCCACCGAGTCCGCTCGAGCGCTGGTGGACCTTGCTTGGGCGTCAGGACTCCCCGAGGTCTGGGCGGTCGTTCACCACGGCAATGATGCCTCGGTGGCCCTCACCCGACGCCTGGGGATGGAACCCATGGGGATCACGGACCGGTGGTACGGCGTGGAACTCGACTCGTTCCTGATCCGGAACCCTCACCAGGGCCCGTAAGGCCCCATGGGTCGGTCATCGCCCCGGCCACGGCCACCGCCAGAGGCGGCGCGCACGGCCGGTCGTGCGTCGAGCAAGTAGACCGAGGCAGCAATGACCCCGACTAAGCCCAGACCGAACAGCCCAAGTGGACCGAAGGTCAAGGTGATGAAACTGAACAAGCCGATAAGGACCAGCCAGAACTGCTTGGTTTGTTTGTCAGCCGCCACGAACGCTGCGCTCGGCCGGATCGCCACGTCGATGAATGCGACGAGTTCCAAGATGAACAAGGCGATGCCCAGCAAGGCCATCAACCCGAAGTAGACACCAAGGATGTTCACGCCGGCGAGCCTACGTGGGCGCGGCCGCGCGCACCGGCAAGCCCGGCGACCGAACGGTCAGAGGGGCGGGAAGAGCGTGCGGACGGCTCGCACGAAGCCCACCAGCTGTCCGCCGCCCAGGATCGGCGTCGCGGCCTGCTCGTCGAGGACGGGGGCAGACACGCCCAAGGCAGCGAGGGCAGCCGCCAGGACCGGTGGCCGAGCCCGCTGACCACCATCTTCGATCTTCAAGGCGATGGCGCGCCCATCGGCCAGGGCGACCGCATAGACCGCCTCTGCGCCGTCCTTGGCGACCAAGCCTGGGACTCCGGCGATCAAGGCAGTCACGTCCCGGCCGGTCCCCCCGAGCCACTCCGGATGAGCCCGCACAGCGTCGTACGTCCGCCGCTCCGCTGAGCCCTCCGCACCCAACGCCCACGCCTGATACGCGCGCGCCAGCCCGGTCAGGGTGAGGCCAAAGATCGGGGCGCCGCAGCCGTCGACACCAGTCGCGAGAACCTTCTCCCCTGCCAGATCGCAGACGGTGTCCCGCAGGGCCAGTTGGAGCGGGTTGTCGGGGGTCAGATAGGTCGCCGGGTCCCACCCATTGATGACGCAGGTTGCGAGCATCGCGGCGTGCTTGCCCGAACAGTTCATGGCCACCCGCTCGGGTCCGCGGCCCGCCTGCAGCCATGAACTGCGTGCCGCCTCGCCGTACGGCAGGTCCGTCGGGCACTTCAACGCCTCGAGTCCGAGCCCGGCCCCGGACAGGATCCGCATCACCCCCTCGAGGTGAAAGTCCTCGCCTGAGTGCGAGGCCGCCGAGAGGGCGAGGAGCTCATCACCCAAGCCGAGCCCGGCACGCAGCATCCCGATGGACTGCAGCGGCTTGTTGCTCGACCTCGGAAACATGGGTTCATCAGGAAGCCCCACACAGAACGCAACCTGACCGTCGGCCGCGAGGGCGACGATCGAGCCGCGGTGCACGCTCTCGATGAAGCCGGATCGGACGACCTCGGCGACGACCGGCAGATCCATCAGCTGCCGGGGGTGAGCAAGGCAGACACGTCCGCCTCTCCGTCGCGGTAGCGACGGCCGATCTCGGCAGTCAGGGTGTCCATGACGTCCTGCACCCGGCGGCGGAGGTCGCTCACCCGGCTTTCGTGCTCGGCCAACGCATCGAGGGACCTTTGCAGCTCCAGGTCGGTGCGGGCGGCAACGTCAGAGATGCCCACGTCGGACACGATCTGCTCGACTTGGCGTCGGTGATCGTCGACCCTCGAAGGCTCAACGGTGAGAAACCTTCCCGACCCGTGATCAGACCGGGGGCCGTCCGACAGGACCCCAGCGAGCAACTCGATGAGCGGAACGCCACCGGGGGTCACCCGACGCGTCTGCTCGGCGCGCACGAGGTCCATCCGCCCTTGGAGCAACCGACGAACGTAGGAGAGATCGGCTTCCTCTTGCTCAGCATCGTTGCGCAGCGCGCGTACTTCATCGAGGGAGCTTTCGGTGAGGCCGTCCAGGAAGTCATTGGCCAGCACCCGGTCAATACGTCGGCGTCCGTTGCTCATCGGTTCGGTCATGCGGCAACCCCCGTGCGGTCCTTGATGCGGAGTAGATCCCGAGCCTGCGAGGTCGTCATCGGCGGTCTTTGAGCCAGCGTAGCGAGTGCGGCGGCTCGTTCAACCAACTGCGCGTTGTCGCGTACGGCTTCGCCGCGCCGCAAGGTGACGGTGTCTTCCATGCCGACCCGGAGGTGGCCACCTGCAGAGAGCGCGGCGAGCGCCACCGGAAGGGTCGTACGTCCGACGCCGGTCGCCGACCAACTCGCTCCCGCCGGGAGCGCCTGGACGGCGGCGATCAAGGCCGCAGGGGTGCCCGGCATTCCTCCGGGGACACCCATGACCAGGTCACAGTGCACCTGGCCGCCGTAGGGCAGGCCTTCTTGATCGAGGAGGCGGGTGAGCGCGTGCACCTGACCGAGATCGAAGAGCTCGAACTCCGGCACAATCTCGCAGGCCTGGGTGAGTCGGTAGAGCTCGACCATGAACGGCCACGGGTTCAGAAAAACATCGTCCCCGAAATTCACCGTTCCGCAGGTCAGCGAGCAGGAGTCCGGCTCCGCATCGAGCACCTTGAGTCGGGCGTCGTAGGGATCGTGGACGCTGCCGCCGGTTGAGAGCTGGACGATGAGGCTCGTCGAGTCGCGCAAGGCCTTGACCGTGTCGGTCAGCCGAACGGGGTCGAGACTGGGTTGCGCCGCGTCGTCGCGGATGTGGACATGGATCAGAGCGGCGCCGGCAGCCTCACAAGCGATCGCGGTAGCGACCAGCTCCTCGAGGGTGACCGGGAGCCCCGGCGCGTCAGCCTTGGCCGTCTCGGCGCCCGTCGGGGCCACCGTGATCAGCGTCTGCGCGGAGGACATGTCGGTCATGGTGTCACGTTCACCCGGATGGGGGTAAAGACAGCCCGCCAACTCTCCGCTCAACGTGCGCGTACAACCTGCCGATGGAGACGTACGAGCAGTGCGACAGGTCGTACTGCGGCGGACGAACGCGGGGAGGGAGCTTGAGCATGCTCGACGGAGACCTCCTCACCAACCAGGTGGAGCAGGTTCTCCTTGACCTCGGCGCACAGCGGGCGACTGGCTGCCTGACCGTGCTGGACGCCGCGTCTGAGGAGGCCGAGGTCTATCTCAAAGAGGGCCTGGTCTACTCCGTCGACGTTCCTGGTCGGCGGCCCCGTCTCGGTGCCGCTCTCGTATCCCTGGGCGCCCTCGCTCCCGAAGCCCGCGATGAGGCCTTGGAGATCCAACGACGCGAGCTCCAGGGGTGGCGATTGGGGGAGCTCCTGATCCACCTGGGCTTCTCCGACCGGGCTGCCGTCGAATCCGTCGTGTCGGAGCAGCTCGTCGACATGCTCAGCGACCTCCTCGGATGGGACGTTGACACGTGGCGCTTCCGCAAGAACAAAAAGGCCCGCCAGGACGTTGCGCCACCCACTGAAGTGCCTGATGTCCTCACCCAGGTGCACGAACGCCGAACGCGCTGGGAGGACCTTCGCCGCGACATCGGCGGACCCGACGCCATACCGGTACTTTCAGCCCGCGAGCCCACGACCGAGGACGTCGTCCTGGGTCCAGGTGAGTGGGCTGTCCTCTGCATGGTTGACGGGACCAGGACCCTCGCCGACCTGGCCTTCGACTGCGGCTTCACGCTCTTCCAAGGCGCAGAGGTGGTCGCCGCGCTCGTCCGGGCCGGCCTGGTTGACATCGAGCTCGACGAACTCAGCCTCGCGGACTCGCCTGAGTCTGCTCCCTCTTCTGGGGGCGGCTGGGACGACCTCCCGGAGCCGTCGCCAGAGGAGCTGGCTGCGTCGGTGGCCCAGGTCACAGCCGCTCTCGCCAAGATGTTCGATGAGCAGCCCGCAACAGAGCTGCCCGACGAGACGGCCGTCATCGCCGACACCGTGGCACCGGTGGGCTGGCAGGACCACCTCGCCTGGGTCGAAGACCAACGGCGCATCGCGGAGTACGAAGCGCAGGCCGCGAGAGCCGAAGCGGAGCGGTTGGCCGAAGAGATGCGGGTCGAGCGTGAGAAGCGAACCAACGACAAGGCCCGCCGACGTAAGGAGGCCGAAGAAGTCGCCCGCACAGTCGAAGAGGCGCGGCAGGCTGAACTGGCCCGAATCGAGAGCGAGCGAGCCAAGGAGCGAGACAAACTCAGTCGCAAGGAGCGCAAAGCCGCTGAGGCCGCCGCCTGGCTGGAGCATGAGGCCTGGCTCGCTGCCGAACGCGCAGCCGTCGAAGACAGCGCTTGGGCGGACCACGCGATCTGGGTGACAGCTCAGTGCGCGGCGGCCGAGATCGAAGCCTGGGGCGACCACGCTGTCTGGCTCAAGGCCCTTCGCGAGGAAGCTGCCGAAGAAGCGTGGGCGGATCACGCGAACTGGCTTGCAGACGAGCTGGCCAGGGCCGAAGAGGCTGCCTGGCTCGAGCATGCCCAACACCTCGCGGTCGAGCGCGCAGAGGCCGAGGGGCCAGCCTGGGAAGACCACGCCGCCTGGCTGCGGGTCGAGCGCGAGTCCGTGGAGGAAGAGGCCTGGGAAGCCCATCTCACGTGGGTCGAGGGCCAGCTCGCCGTGGAAGCAGCGCGCCTCGAAGCCGAATGGATCGTCGAGGAAGAGCGGCTCGAGACGGAACGGCTAGCTGAGGAAGCCCGCCTCGCAGAAGAGGCCCGCCTCGCCACCGAAGCCGAAGAAGCCCGCCTCGCAGAAGAAGCGCGCCTCGCCACCGAAGCCGAAGAAGCCCGCCTGGCAGAAGAAGCCGAGCGGCTCGCCGAAGAACTCCAGGAAGCCGAACGCGCTGCGCACCTCGCGCAGGCTCAGGCGGCGGCCGTCGCGGAGGCGGCGCTCGAACCCGATGACGGCGACGAACCTGACCTCGTGGACAGCCTCGAAACCTCTGAGGCTCCGCTCGAGGAGCTGGCAGCCCTTGTGGCGTCGCGCTCAATCGAACCCAAAGACGCACCATCGAACACCGAACTGGTCATGCCCCTCGTGTCCGCCGACGAGGCCGAGCCGTCCTCCTGGGAGAGCTACGGATCCTCTCCGGCGGCTGTCCTCTCAGCCCTGTCTCGCGAGCTGCCAGCCCAAAGAGAAGGCGCGACCGATGACGCATCGATCGCTGACTTCAGCGACCCTGAGGACGACCGCCCGACCCCGGTGTTCGACCGTTCGATGACTGACACGGCCTCACTCCTGCGGGAGCTATCCGGCCTGTTTCACGCCGACGACCCGGAACCTCCTAAGCCAGCCCCGGTTGCCCCAAGGCAACCCCCTCCGCCCCCGCAGAAGAAGAAGAAGGGGCTCTTCGGCCGGGGCGGCTGAGACCGGCACCAACGCTCAACAGGGCGTTTCGGGGTCAGAAGCCGTAGATTTTGATCATGAGCACTCAGGCCGCACCTACGACCGACGACGCTCGGTTCACTCGCCTTCGCCGCTACAACGTGATCATGGGCGGTATCCACGGGCTGCAGGCGGTCATCGTCCTCGCTCTCGCGACGTCTTTCCTGCTCCCGGTGACCGGCACCTTCCTCGCAGGTCCTCCGGGGTCCACACCAGAGCCTCCGCTGATGCTGTTCTCCATCAACGTGGCTTGGGGCGTTGCCCTCTTCCTCTTCTTGTCAGCCGGCGCTCACGCGATCATCGCCTCCGGTTGGTACTTCCCCCGCTACCGCGCCGGGCTGATCGAGAGCCGCAACACCGCCCGGTGGGTGGAGTACTCACTGAGCTCCTCCATCATGATCATCCTGATCGCCGAGCTCACGGGCATCACCGACGTCGCGGCTCTCATCGCCCTCTTCGGCGTCAACGTCTCGATGATTCTGTTCGGCCTCGTGCAGGAGAAGTACCAGACCCCTGGTGATGGCGGGCTGCTGCCGTTCTGGCTCGGCTGCATCGCTGGGATCTTCCCCTGGATCGCGATCGGGGTCTACCTGGTGACTCCTGGGAGCTCGAACACCCCACCAGCCTTCGTTTACGTGATCTTCTTCTCCCTCTTCGTCTTCTTCAACTGCTTCGCCGTCAACCAGTGGTTGCAGTACAAGCAGATCGGCAAGTGGCGCGACTACCTCTACGGCGAAACGGTCTACATCACCCTCAGCCTGGTAGCCAAGTCCTTGCTCGCCTGGCAGATCTTCAGTGCCACGCTCGCACCGACCAGCTGACCCTCAGAGGATCAAGGGCCTGTTGAGGTGCGGCAGCTGAGGGCCAGCACGCTTACGGAGTGACGATGACCTCTTGCGCTGCTGCGGTTCCATCAACCTCGAGGGTCTCGCCCACCGGCAGATTGCGCTTCACCAGTGCCAGCGCGACCGGGCCCAACTCGTGATGGCGTACGGCTGTCGTGACGAAGCCGACGGTGCGGTCCGCGAGCCGTACGTCGTCGCCGTGGCTCGGCAGCGCCACGTCGGAGCCATCGAGGTGCAGCATCACCAGGCGACGAGGTGGCCGACCCAGGTTGTGCACCCGCGCAACAGTTTCCTGGCCGCGGTAGCAGCCCTTCTGCATGTGCACGGCGGTCCGCAGCCAATCGACCTCGTGCGGAATCGTGCGATGGTCGGTCTCAAATCCCAGCCGCGGCCGCCACGCTTCAACGCGAAGCGCCTCGAAGGCCCACAGCCCAGTGGGATCGGAAGCCTCAGCCATCAGCGCAGGGATGGAATCGCGCTGGACAAGGACCTCTCGGACCCGCCACACGTCAGTGGCCGGGTGCGGCACCGCGGGATCGGCATAACTGACCGAGCCCGGAGCCAAGGTCGGCCAGGGGTCAACCCAGGCCACGCTGTCGGTGCCAGCCACCGACTCGGTTGTCTGTGACGGCTCAGCCACGACAGACCAAGTGTCGGAGACGTCGATGACCTCAACGCGCAACAGGAAGCGCATCCGGTCGAGCCAACCTGTCAGGGCCTGCGCGGTGCCCGGCTCCATGGTGAGCCAGGTGGTCTCACCGTCGTCAACGACGTGCAGCGCGTGCTCGATGTGGCCGTTCGGGGTGAGCACCAACGTCTCAGTAGGAACTCCTGGCGGCAGCGTCTCCATCTCCTGCGTCGTGAGGGAGTGCAACCAGGACAACCGGTCAGGGCCATCGACTCGGACGACACCTCGGTGACCGAGATCGATCAGCCCACGCCCGGCTAACCACGCGCGCTGCTCGGCCACGGGCTCGCCGTAGTGCCACGCCTGCCCAGCATCGGGACCGGCTTCGACCGGGACAGCCGTACGGCCCACGACGCTCACGCGCCGGCCACGCAGGTCGCGCACGATCCGTAAATCGCGAAGTGCTCCATGTCAGTGGAGAACCCGTGAGCAGCGCTAAGACTTCCCACCAGGTCATCCGCAAGCGACAGCTCGGCCTCAGTGACGGTGCCACAGGTGTGGCACACCAGGTGCAGGTGAGCGTGGTGCTCGGCCGGGTGCCAGGTGGGAGACCCGTGCCCCAAATGGGCGTGCCGCACGAGGCCGAGCTCTTCGAGCAGCTCCAGAGTTCGGTAGACCGTTGAGATGTTCACTCCGTCGGCCACCGAACGCACCTGAGTGAGAACCTCGTCCGGCGTCGCGTGGCCGAGGTCATGCACGGCATCGAGGACGAGCTGACGTTGCGGGGTCATTCGGAAGCCGCGCCCGCGTAACTGTGCCCGCAGGTCAGCCGGCGACGTGTGCTCCTCGCCGGTCACCCAACCCGCTTGAGCCGGGCCGAGACGTGGGGCTGGATCGGCTGACCGACGGCTGCCATGTCGAAGGCCCACGCAAGGTCGCCCTCGACCAGGCCGTAGAGCCGGTGGCCCGCGGAGTATTCCTTGGCCGAGGTCGTCCGGGCCACAACATCGGTGCGCAGCTCGATACGCGGCCCGGCCACGGTTCCGATCCACAGCTCGGAGTAGCCAGTGGGGTGCGCGAGTGTCACTTCGAGAGCGCCCTCGGGTTGGGGTCGCCAGAAGCCGGACTCGGTGGCCAACGGCCTGACGAAGGCACCGTCGGAGTCGAGCAGCCAGCTCCGGCTGGAGTACTTGAGAAAGGGCCGGGCGTCATGCTCGAACAGGACCTCCTGGCCGAACTGGAACTCCTCAACCGAGGGATAGCCACCCACCCCGGCTCCGGCCCATGCGCCGACGAGCCAGGCCAAAGGGACCAGCTCGGGGGGCAGGTCGGCGTTCAGTTCCACAGCGCGGGCCTCAGTCCTGGTCCTTGATCAGGCGATAGACCACGGTGCCGGCATAGCCGGCGATGCCGAGCGCGACCACCACGAGCAGGGCGGTGGAGAGGAGCGCGAGCACCAGCCCACTCTAGCCTCGTAGCCATGACTCGCTCTCTTGTCGTGAAGGTGACCGTAGGTGTCGAAGACCCGGAACGCTGCGCTCAGGCGTTTACGGTTGCAGCAACGGCTGTGGCCTCAGGTGTGGACGTCTCGCTGTGGCTCACCGGGGAGTCTTCTTGGTTCGCCCTTCCTGGCCGGGCCGATGACTTCGCCCTTGAGGGGTCGGCGCCCCTGACGGCTTTGTTGGCTGCCGTGCTCGACGGGGGGCTGGTGACTTTGTGCACCCAGTGCGCGGGGCGTCGCGGCATCACCGCGGCTGACGTACTGCCTGGTGTACGGATCGCCGGCGCCGCCACGTTTGTCTCGGAGGTCACTGCAGAGGGTGCCCAAGCCCTCGTTTACTGACCCCCCCGTCTCTACGCGCGACACGCCGTACTTGCCTGCGAAGTACCACGCTCACTGCCGCCTTTTAGCGCGTGAATACACCCAGGCTGCGGCACATAACGCGCGAAAAGGCGGCACCACGCGTGGTATTCCGGACGTGGGGACGGCGTGTCGCGCGTGAAGTTCAGGCGGGGAGGGCTACCTCGACTTCGGCTACGGCGCCCTTTTCGGCGATGACCTGGCGGTCAACGGATGCTCCGGGGGCCAGGGTGCGCAGGGTCCACGTGCCCGGCGCGGCAAAGAAACGGAACTGACCCGTCGCCGACGTCGGGACCTCAGCGGTGAACTCTCCGGTGCGGTCAAGCAGGCGCACGTAGGCACCGCCTACCGGCTGGTCACCCCGGGTCACGATGCCCTGGATGACGGCTTCCTTGGTGACGTCGATCCCCTCGACGGACGGTCCGCCCGCGGTCGCGCCGCACATCAGGCAGCACCACCCTCGGGGCTGCCCGGCTCGTCGCCGAGCTGGACCGGAACGCCGACCAACGAGCCGTACTCGGTCCACGAGCCGTCGTAGTTGCGCACGTTGGAGATGCCGAGGATCTCGTGCAGTGCGAACCAGGTGTGGGCCGAACGCTCACCGATGCGGCAGTAGGCGATGGTGTCCTGGGCCAGGTCGACACCCTTTGCCTGATAGAGCGCGGTGAGCTCATCATCGGACTTGAAGGTGCCGTCGTCGTTGGCGGCCTGGCTCCAGGGGATGTTTTTTGCCGTGGGGATGTGGCCGCCACGCTGGGACTGCTCCTGCGGTAGGTGTGCCGGGGCCAGCAGTCGCCCGGCGTACTCATCGGGGCTCCGCACGTCGATCAGCCCCTCGGACCCGATCGCCGTCAGGACGTCGTCCCGGAAGGCGCGGATCGCGAGGTTCTGCTCCTGGGCGGTATAGCTCGTCGTGGGCCGGCTCGGGACCGCGTCGACGAGCTCCCGCGAGTCGAGCTCCCACTTCTTGCGCCCCCCGTCGAGCAGCTTGACCGACGCATGCCCGTACAGCGTGAAGTACCAGTAGGCGTAGGACGCGAACCAGTTGTTGTTTCCGCCGTAGAGCACCACGGTGTCGTCGTTGCTGATCCCCTTGCGGGACAACAGCGCCTCGAACTGGGCCTTGTTGACGAAGTCACGGCGCACCGCGTCTTGCAGGTCGTCCCTCCAGTCGATGCGCACGGCACCGCGGATGTGGTTCTTGTCGTAGGCGGAGGTGTCTTCGTCGACCTCGACGAGGACAACCGCCGGGTCGTCGAGATGGGCCTCGACCCAGTCAGCGTCGACCAGAACGTCGGAGCGGCTCATGGGGTAGTTCCTTCCAGGTCAGCGTGGATGGCTCGTCGGACAACTCCGGCGGAGATGACGACGGTCGTACGGGTCAGGAGACAGATGCGCGAGCCGGAGCGACTCGGCGAGCGAGCAGGTACATCTCGCAGCCGAGGCAGAACCCAAAGGCCGCGTTGAGGAAAGCTGCCGCCAAGGCGAGCGCCACAGCAGCCGTGCCGAGGACGGTCGCTCCGGCCACGAAGCCGACCAGGCCGACCACGGCGAAGGCGAGCCCAACGCCCTGGGCGAAACGCACAGGGCGTACGTCCTCGAGCTCGGCTGGTGGCTCGAGTCGCGGACGGATCAGACTCTTGAAGGCCTGCCCGTACGGCGTGGCCTGTGGCCCGCGGAAGGCTCCGACGGCGAAGACCACCGCCTGAGCAGCCAGCAGCAGGGTTCCGGCCCGGCTGCCTGCGAGCAGCAGAACGGCTGCAAGCACCACCGTGGTGATGGCTGCAGCGAAGCGGGGACCACGGGGATCGACGTACATGGGGGCTCCTGACGAGCGCGGGATCCGAAAGGACACGGCAGTCAAGGCAGCGCTGGGCGGCTCGAGATGAGGGGCGGGCGCTACCCGGTCAGGACATTCGACAGAGGCAGGTGGCCACGCGGCACAGGTCGACCGCGCGCCGTTTGGTGAGGGACACCTGCGGCTGCATACCGATCAGGGTAGGGAACGAACGGGCGCAAGTCACGGCTGGTCCGCATGCCGAGACGTGAATCCCACGGGCCGGATGGCCGCTGACCTGCGAGAACACCCTGTCATTGCAGGGCCTCGCCCAAGGCTGCAACCACGTCGACGGTCCTCGGCTGACCGACGGCGCGCCGGACGATCCGGCCCCGGGCGTCCAAGACGAACACGGTCGGCGTACGCCGGACATCCAGGCGACGCACCAGATCGAGGTGGCTCTCGGCATCAATCTCGACATGCCGCACGCCCTCAACCTGTTCGGTCACCTCGCCAAGCACCCGACGGGTCGCGCGGCAGGGTTGGCAAAATGCGGTCGAGAACTGAACGAGCGTCGCGCGCTCCCCCAGGGGCTCACCCAGATCCGTCGCGGACAGGCTCACGCGGCCATCGAGGGCATCGTCGGACCCAGACGACGCGCCCTGCGGGTCGACCCCCCGGATCCGGCCGTCCTGGCGACGGCGCCACAGCCCGAAGAGCGTGGCAGAGCCGAGCACCACGAAGAGGAGCAGCACCTGAGGCAACACGAGGGCTAAAGACCTCTGAGCGCCCCCCGCATTCCCGAGGGGGTTCCGCGGGTGAGGTTAGGGCACCAGGATCCGAGCAGCGATGAACGTCGCGGGACCTGCGAGGACCAAGGGCAGCGCCGCCACGGTCGCGGGAGCCGTACGTGCCGACCGGCCCGCAAGGCGGCGCACCTGTGCTCCGCACACTGCGGCCAGCCCAGCCGTCGCTGCCACACCGGCTCCCGAGCGCGGGCCAAGCTCCATCGGCCCGAACGCGCCGACGAGACCGCCGACTCCACCACTCACCAGAACAACTCCGACCACTACCCACGTGGCTGTGCCGGCAGTGGCGACAGCCAAAACGGCGACCATCGTTCCGGCGACCCCAGCTGCCACAACCCACCCACCAACGGGAGCCGAACCGGCTGATACCCAACCGGAGGCAAGCACCTCGACCAGGACAAGGGCAGTTGTCGCGGTGAGGGCCGCGAGTCGCGGCGCCCCCTCGTCACCTCCGACGAGCTGTTGAGCGAAGGCGAGAAACAAACCTGCGACACCAAGAACGGCTAGCGCCCCAGCCGAGCCCCCGTCGTCACCGACCGTCACAGCCGCCGTGGCTCCTACTCCGGCAACCACTCCGATCAGCGAGCCGGCCCGCGCACCGGGTGCCCGCAACAGGTCGTGCCACGAGGCTGCGACCGCCAGCTGGAGGAGCACCACTGCGCCTGCCAGCGCCACGGTCCCCACCCACGCAGCTGCCACGAGCAGCAGCCCACCGGCCGCACTCAGCAACACCACTGTTTGGGCTTTCGATCGGGCCCGCGAGAATTCAGCCACCGGCAAAGGGAGGGAGCACCTCGAGGGTCACCCCATCGGCGAGCGGAACGTGCCCGGGGTCGAGCTGGCCGACGGCAACACCGTCGACGAGGAGAGATGAGGCGGCGAGGACCCGCGCAAAGCGAGCATCGTGACGCGTGGCCACAGCCTCGAGGACTTCGGCCAGCGTGGCCGCCTGGACGAACTCGGACTCGACGCCGGCGGCTTCGCGGGCCGCCGCCCAGTAGCGGACTCGGACCCCAGGTCCGCGGACCTCTGTCACGAGTCACCCACGAGGGCTACCCGGCGGCCGATCCACTCGGCTATCCGGCAGGTCAACTCATCGCTGATCGCGTTCTCGGCGTGCTCGAAGCCGTACTCGACCCACAGTTCGACGTGGTCACCCGCCGCACCGAGCTGATAGGCGTGGTCGAGCGGGAAGTAGTGATCCGCATCGCCGTGGGCGACAAGCAGCGGGATCGGGGCGAGTAGGGCTGCCGCGACGCGGGGTTCCAGGGGCCAAGGCTCCGCCCATGGGGAGCCGGCGATCCGCGTGCCGCGCCCCCAACGAGCCGCCACCCGCCCCCCACGCGTGCCCACGAGGGCGTGCAAGCGACGCATGGCTGGAGTCCCGCGGTAGTTCCACCGCGACGGGGCACTGACCGAAGCGACGGCTTCGACACCGCCGTGAAGGGCTGCGTGACGGACCACCACTGAACCGCCCATGGAGAAACCCACGGTCGCCACCCTTTGATAGCCGAGGCGGCGGGCCCAGCGAACGGCTGCGTCCACGTCAAGGACCTCTCGGTCACCAAGGGTGGAGGCGCCCTCGCTGCGGCCGTGGCCCCGCATCGACACTGCCACCACCCCGCCGGAGCGGACCAGGACATCGCCGGCCCGGCGGATCGCCTGGGAATCGTGTGACCCGGTGAACCCGTGAACGACCACGAAACCCAAGCGGCCGTCTCCGCCTTCAGCGCAACGGTGCTCGGCCCTGATGCGGACCCCGTCCTCGGTGATCAGGACGGCCTGCCTCGTCTCGCGATCCAGCTCGCTGACTGGGGTCGATGAACGCACATCGGCTATTGTGTCCTTGGGGACCCTGGCGATGACGCCTTCGGGTCTCTTCGCGTTTCATGACCGTTCTGACCTCCCTCGGAGGCGCAAGGAAAGGAGCCGGTGAATGGCCCGGGTGCTGCTGCTGACCAACGCGGTCCAGCCCTCGTCCGAGGTGCTGCCCGCCCTGGGGCTCCTGCTCCACCGGGTTCACGTTGCCCCGGCCGAAGGTTCAGCGCTCATCGACGCCCCGCCCGCGGACGCGGTGTTGGTCGACGGTCGTCGGGACCTCCCCCACATCCGTTCACTGTGTCGGCTGCTGCGCACCACGGGCGTCGACTGCCCTGTCCTCCTCGTCGTCACCGAGGGAGGTCTCGCAGCCGTCACCGCCGAGTGGGGCGTTGATGACGTCCTGCTCGACACTGCCGGACCCGCCGAGGTCGAGGCCCGATTGCGGCTCGCCCAAGGGCGGCTCGCGGCCGAGTCGATCGACAACGCCCCAGAAGAGATCCGCAACGGTGACGTGGCCATCGACGAAGCGAGCTATACCGCCCGGGTGGGTGGCCGGGTGCTCGACCTGACCTACAAGGAGTTCGAGCTGCTGAAGTTCTTGGCCCAGCACCCGGGCCGGGTGTTCACCAGGGCCCAGCTGCTGCAGGAGGTCTGGGGCTACGACTACTTCGGAGGGACGCGTACCGTCGACGTCCACGTGCGTCGGTTGCGCGCCAAACTCGGCACCGAGCACGAAGCCAACATCGGCACGGTCCGCAACGTCGGCTACCGCTTCGTCGCCCAGCCCTCGCGGGACCCTGAGGCGGCTGTAGAGGGAACAGCACTACTCTCGCCGCGATGAACATCCGGGTCGAGATCGTCGCTCGACTCGCACCCGAGGAGCTCGAGCGCGTCGCCCTGCTCGTGGAGCGTGCGACCGAAGCCGACGGCGCACGCCCGTTCTCCGAACATGTGGCCCTGCACCTGCGATACGGCGGCGACAGCGCAGTCCGCCACGCCCTTGCCTACGACGAGAACGACGGTGCAGTGCTTCTCGGCTACGCCCACCTGGATCCCACCGACGTGGTGGCCGGCAGCAGCGCCGAACTCGTGGTTGACCCCGATCACCGGCAGCGCGGTGTCGGACGACGGCTGGTGTCCGAGGTTCTTGGCCTGACTCCCGACGGGCGGTTGCGCTTGTGGGCGCACGGTGACCACCCGGGAGCGACCGCATTGGCTCAGGCGTACGGCCTGACCCGCGGCCGGACGCTATGGCAGCTCCGTCGCTCGCTGTTCGCCCCACTTCCGCCGGTGATGTTGGCGAACGGGGTGACCGTGCGCACCTTCCGGCCGGGTGCAGACGACGCGGAGTGGGTGTCCCTGAACGCACGCGCCTTCGCCGATCACCCCGAGCAGGGGTCCTGGGGGTTGGGCGATCTCCACCAGCGGATGGCGGAAGACTGGTTCGACCCCCTGGGCTTCTTCTTGGCCGAGCGAGGGGCCCCAGGGGCTGATGGCCCCGCCACGCACATCGTCGGATTTCACTGGACCAAGGTCCATGGCGGCGAAGCCTCGCACCTCCACCCACACGAGCACGGACACCACTCGCACGACCATCCGCATGCCCACGAGCAGGACCCCAAGATCCACGGGCATGAGCCCATCGGGGAGGTCTACATCGTCGGCGTTGATTCCAGTGAACGCGGGCACGGCTTGGGCCGGGCGCTGACGATCATGGGCCTCGCCCACCTGCGCGCGGCTGGGCTCCCGGAGGTCATGTTGTATGTCGACGCGGACAACAAGGCCGCACTCGGGCTCTACGAAGACCTGGGCTTCGCCCGCTGGGACCAAGACGTCATGTTCGGGACCTGAACAGCAGCCTTGAGTTCGTCCGCTCGGCTGATCCGGCGTGTGGTGCCGATCGAGCAGTGCCAGAATGAAGAACATGAGCGAGGTTGAACCTGTCGAGGTCGGCGCAACGGAGGCGGCGGCGACTCCGAACGGCCAAGGACGCGAGGGCGACGCTCCGGAGCCTCTCCCGGACAATCGGTTCTCCGACCGGGAGCTGTCGTGGCTCGCCTTCAACCAGCGGGTGCTCGAGCTCGCCGAGGACCCCGACCTGCCTTTGCTCGCACGGGCGAGGTTCCTCGCAATCTTCGCCAGCAACCTCGACGAGTTCTTCATGGTTCGGGTCGCCGGTCTGAAGCGTCGGATCGCGACCGGGATCGCCGTCCGCGCGGCCAGCGGCATGATGCCCGGCGAGGTGCTGGACGGACTGTGGGCACGGACCCGTGAGTTGATGCTCCGACAGGTTCGCTGTTTCCATGAAGAGGTGCTGCCTGCCCTCTCCAAGGAGGGGATCCAGCTCCTCCGCTGGGAAGAGCTCGACGATGCCGACCGCGACAAGATGGCGACAGTCTTCCAGGAGCGCATCTTCCCCGTCCTCACCCCGCTTGCCGTCGATCCGGCACACCCGTTCCCGTACATCTCCGGGCTCTCGCTCAATCTGGCCGTGGTGGTCCGCAATCCGGTGACCGGGATGGAGCACTTCGCACGGGTCAAGGTCCCGCAGCTGCTCGGACGCTTTGCACCTGTGGGTGGACACCGCTTCGTCCCGCTCGAGGATGTCATCGCCGCCCATCTCGACGACCTCTTCCCGGGCATGGAGGTGTTGCAGAGCCACAGTTTCCGCGTGACGCGCAATGAAGACTTCGAAGTCGAAGAGGACGACGCCGAGAATCTCCTGGTGGCCCTCGAGAAGGAGCTCATGCGTCGGAAGTTCGGGCCGCCGGTCCGCCTCGAGGTCGAAGAGACGATGGACCCACACGTCCTGGAGCTGCTCGTCAGAGAGCTTGGCATCGAGGAACAGGAAGTCGTCGCCATCCCGGGTCCGCTCGACCTGACCGGGCTGATGGCCGTCTCCGGCGTCGATCGACCCGAGCTCGACTACCCCGCTTTCGTCCCTCGGCGACACCCGGACCTGTCCGAGGTCGAGAGCGCCGATGAGGTGGACATCCTCGCCGCCATGCGGCAACGCGACGTTCTGCTCCACCACCCCTACGACTCGTTCTCCACGAGCGTGCAAGCCTTCCTCGAGCAGGCAGCTGCGGACCCCCACGTCCTTGCCATCAAGCAGACGCTCTATCGCACCAGCGGCGACTCACCCATCGTCGACGCACTCATCGAGGCTGCCGAGGCCGGCAAGCAAGTGCTGGTGCTGGTCGAGATCAAGGCTCGGTTCGACGAACAGGCCAACATCAAGCGAGCCCGCAAGCTCGAGCAGGCCGGCTGCCACGTGGTCTACGGCCTCGTCGGTCTCAAGACCCATTGCAAGTTGTCGCTTGTCGTCCGCCAGGAAGGCGAGCGCATCCGCCGCTACACCCACATTGGCACCGGGAACTACCACCCACGGACGGCACGGATGTATGAAGACCTTGGCCTTCTCACCGCGGACCCGTCGGTCGGTGAAGACGTCAGCAACTTGTTCAACACCCTCTCGGGCTACTCGATGAATACGAAGTACGACCGGCTCCTTGTTGCTCCGCACTCCGTTCGCTCCGGGCTCGTCGAGCGAATCGAACGAGAGGTCGCCCACCACGAGGCGGGACGACCGGCCGGCATCCGGATCAAGCTGAACTCCCTCGTCGACGAGGGGATCATCGACGCCCTCTATCGGGCGACCCGCGCCGGGGTCGAGGTTGACGTGTGGGTTCGGGGGATCTGCGCTCTGCGCGCCGGCGTGCCCGGTCTGTCCGAGACGCTGCGGGTCCGCAGCGTGCTCGGCCGCTTCCTCGAGCACTCGCGGGTGTTCTCCTTCACCAACGGCAGCGAGCCCGAGGTCTGGATCGGCAGCGCCGACCTGATGCACCGCAACCTCGACCGCCGGGTCGAAGCGCTCGTGCTCTTGAAGGTCCCCGAGCATGTGGCTGAGGTGAACGAACTGCTCGATCTCGGGTTCGACGAGGGAACCTCTTCCTGGCACCTGCGCCCGGACGACACCTGGGAACGCCACGTCCGAAAGGCGGACGGCAGTCCCCTGATGGATATGCAGGCCCACCTGATCGCGACCAAGCAACGACGATCCGGGGTGTGACCCGATGGGTCACGGGGGGACCGCACCCGAACCCGTCCCTGCGGCACGTGGGGGCAACGCCGAGGAGGAGGACCTTCGCCCGGTCAGCGTCCTCGAGGTTGAGAGGAAGTTCCGGGTCCATGGGCTTTTCCGACTCCCGGACCTCGTGCTGGAAGACGGCACTCACCTCGCCCCCTCGACCACCGCGACCCTGAGCGCGGCCTACTTCGACACCGACGATCTGCGGCTTGCCCGATCCAAGGTCAGTCTGCGTCGACGTGAGGGCGGCTCCGACGAAGGGTGGCATCTGAAGCTTCCAGTGCGCGCCGAGACCCGAGAGGAGCTCACCCTCTCCCTCGAGGGCCGCCCCGCAGACGTCCCGCCCGCCGAGCTCAGCGAGCTGGTCCTTGCGCTCACGCGGACTGCCCCTTTGGAAGGAGTCGCGCTGCTCCTCACCGAACGCACGACCTACCCGGTGACTGCCAAAGACGGCCGGCAACTGGCTTCGCTCACGGATGACTCGGTCTCGGTGCTCGATGGGGACCACGTCGTGTCTCGGTTCAGGGAGCTCGAAGTCGAGCTCGTGGATGGCGGCGCCGACGTCCTCGACCAAGTCGGCGAGGCCCTGGCTGAGGCCGGCGCCGTCCCTGGCGGCACCGTCTCCAAGGTCGCGCGCGCTCTCGGCCCGTTGGCGGCAGCCGAACCTGACATCCCAGCGCCGGGTGCGGTCCGCCCAGGAGACCCGGCCAAGCAAGCCATCCGAGCCCATCTCGCCCGAAACTCCCGGATGCTCATCACCCACGACGTCGGCGTTCGGCGCGACCTTCCTGACTCCGTCCACCAGATGCGAGTCGCCGCGCGTCGGCTCCGCAGCGGGCTGAAGGTGTTCGAGCCGCTCCTCGACCCTGCGGTCACCACCCCCTTGCGAGCTGAGCTGGCCTGGTTGGCCTCGGTGCTCGGAGAGGTCCGCGATCGAGAGGTTCTGCGGGGGCGCTTGCTCCGGGATCTCGGACGGCTGAAGGACGACCCGCATCTGGACGTCGATGTCACAGGGGCCCAGCGCTTGGTGCGGTCGTCGTTGACCGGCGAGATGGCTGGAGCACGCAGCAAGGTGCTCGCGGCGTTGCGCTCGCAGCGCTACCTCGCACTCCTCGATGCCCTCGTGGCCGCCTGCTCAGAACCACCCACGCTTGAGACGGCTGACGCCCCGTGCGCAGAGGCGCTGCCGCCGCTCGTGCGACGTTCCTGGCGGCGGTTAGCGCGCGATGTCGAGGGCCTCACCGAGGACGGCCCGGACGCCGAGTGGCACGAGACGCGGATCGCTGCCAAGCGGGCGCGCTATGCCTGCGAAGCGGTTGAGCCCGTTTTTGGCAAACCGGCCCGACGGCTGGCCGAGCACGTCGAACTGGTCACCGAACTCCTCGGGGAGCACCAGGACGCGGCGTTGGCCGCAGACACGGTGCAGTCCCTAGCCGCGCGCAAACAACTTGCCGGCTCCACAGGCTTCGTTCTCGGGCTTCTCCACGCGAGACAACGCGAGGCTGTCGAAGAGACCCGCGTCGAACTGGCCAGGATCTGGCCTGAAGTGTCAAGGGGTCAATGGCGGCGCTGGCTGGACACCGGAGACGCTAGGTGACCGAGTCCAAGACAAAGACCACGTCCAAGACCAAGGCCAAGACCAGGGCCAAGACTCCCAAGATCATCCATGCGGCAGGGTGTCTGCTCTGGCGGCGCCGCGAGGCACCCGATGGCGAGGGGTCGGCCGGTCTGGAAGTGGGGCTCGTCCACCGGCAGCGGCACGACGACTGGAGCCTGGCCAAAGGCAAACTCGAGCCCGGAGAGCCCTGGCCGGTCGCGGCGGTCCGCGAGGTCCGCGAGGAGACCGGCTACGCGGTCAGTCTTGGTCCCCCGTTGCCGACCCAGCACTACGTCGTCGAGGGAGCGCCCAAGGAGGTCCGCTACTGGGCCGGAGAGGTCGTGCCGCGGGCGGATTCCGAGAGCGACTTCGTGCCCAACGAAGAAGTGGACGAGATCCGCTGGCTGGATCCCGAGGCCGCGCACTCCCAGCTGACCTACCCCCACGACGCCGACGTCCTGGACGCGTTTGTGGCGCTGACTGCGGCGCTGAAAGGCAGATCCGCCGACGTGCTCATCGTGCTCAGGCACGCCCGGGCGATGAAGCGGGCGCACTGGCGCGGGGACGACGGCGAGCGCCCGTTGACTGAGGGAGGGCTAGCCGAGGCCGAGGCGCTGGTTCCCGTGCTGGCCGCCTACGGCATAGACGAGATCCATTCATCGAACACCCGGCGGTGCCTCGACACCGTGGCGCCGTACGCCGAAGCCCTTCGGCTCCCGATCGTGTCGGAGCCGCACGTCTCCGAACGCGGCCATCGTCACAAGCCGGACGCGGCCGCCAAGCGGACCGCCAAGCTGCTCGGCGGCGGGGGGCGCATCGTCTTGTGCTCGCACCGGCCCGTCCTCCCAGCTGTGCTCGAAGCAGCTATCGGCCCAGACGATGGTCGTGAGGTCATCGGGACCGGGCTGCCGCCCTCGGCCATGGTGGTCGTCCACCACGCCCAAGGCCGAGTCCTCGCGCTGGACCGGCACGACCCAATCGCCTGAGCTCGTTCACCTTCCGTTCACCTTGGGCAGGAGCACGCGTCACCTTGGCTCTCTACTGTCCCCGTCGTACGCACGTGACGAGGCCGGTAATCGACCGGCCCAACAAGAAAGGTCCACATACCGTGAACCGCAGCATGCTGCGCCGGGGGGCCCCGGTCGCCTTCGCCCTCACCCTCGCTCTAGTCCTCGCCGCTTGCGGGAGCTCAGCGAGCACTACAGACGGGGGTACGGCGCCGAGCGCGTCCGGCCCGGCCCTCTCGGGCGCTGTCCGCGTCGATGGGTCGAGTACGGTCGCGCCCATGAGCGAGATCGCCGCCCAGCTCTTCCAGGAGGCTCAGACAGGCGTGCAGGTCACCGTCGGTACCTCCGGTACCGGTGGAGGCTTCGAGAAGTTCTGCGCCGGCGAGACCGACATTAACGATGCCTCGCGTGCAATCAAGGACGAAGAAGCGGCGGCCTGCGAGGCCAAGGGGATCACCTACGAGGAGTTCACCATTGCCCTCGACGCCTTGACCGTGGTCGTGAACAAGGAAAACACCTGGGCAAAATGCCTGACGGTGGAGCAGTTGGCGAAGATCTGGGCGCCAGACTCGACCGTCAACAACTGGAACCAGGTTGACCCGACCTTCCCCGACGAGAAGCTCGTACTCTTCGGGCCGGGCACCGACTCCGGAACCTTCGACTACTTCACGGCTGAGATCAACGGCGAAGAAGGCGCTTCGCGCACCGACTTCAGCCCGTCGGAGAACGACAACATCACCGTGCAGGGCGTCGAGGGCAGCAAGGGCGGCATGGGCTACTTCGGCTTCTCGTACTTCGAGGAGAACGCAGAAAAGCTCACTGCCCTCGAGGTCGACGGTGGAGCCGGCTGCGTTGCGCCGAGCGTAGAGACCGCGCAGGACGGCACGTACACCCCGCTGTCCCGGCCGCTGTTCATCTACCCGAGCGGCACCGCCATCCAGCAAGCTCAGGTGCTCGGCTTCGTTGAGTACTACATCACCAACAACGCTCAGATCGCAGAAGAGGCGCTGTTCATCCCGCTGAACGACGAGCAGGAAGCTGCCCTCCAAGCGAAGTTCACCGCCTTCCAAGCAGCGAACGCCTGAGCTTGAGCACGCCGACTCTCGACGAGACTGCCGCAGGGAATTCCCTGCGGCAGTCTCGTCGGCGTCCGTTCGAGGCGATGATCAAGTTCTTCTTGATTGGTTGCGCCCTGATTGCGGTCGTGACGACAGCGCTGATTTTCCTTTCCTTCATCCAGCCCACCTGGGAGTTCTTCCAGCTGGTGACGCCGATGGAGTTCCTCTTTGGCACGGACTGGGCTCCAACCTTCAAGCCGGCCTCGTACGGAGTTTTGCCGCTTGTCGCTGCCACCCTGCTGATCTCGTTCATCGCGTTGCTCGTGGCTGTGCCCCTTGGCTTGGCGTCAGCGCTCTATCTCAGCGAGTACGCCTACGGCAGTGTTCGCAAGACGCTCAAGCCGGTCCTTGAAGTGTTGGCGGGCATCCCGACCGTGGTCTTCGGATTCTTCGCCCTCGAGTTCATCACCCCAACCCTGCGGTGGATTCTCAGCCCGTTCTTCGACGGTGACCTGCCGCAGATCTTCAACGCCTTGTCGGCTGGACTGGTCATGGGCATCATGATCGTCCCGACCATCGCCTCACTCTCCGAAGACGCCATGGCCGCGGTTCCGAACAGTCTGCGCTCGGGTGCCTACGCCCTCGGCAGCACCAAGCGCCAGGTCAGCACCATGGTGGTCATCCCCGCGGCGCTGAGCGGCATCGTGGCCGCTTGCGTTCTCGGGATCTCGCGTGCGGTCGGCGAGACCATGATCGTGGCCATCGCAGCCGGCAATCGACCCAACCTGACCTGGAATCCGCTCGAGGGCATGCAGACCATGACCGCTTTCATCGCCCAGATCGCCCAGGGTGACGCGTCCACCGGGTCGATCGCCTACGACACGATCTTCGCGGTCGGCCTGCTGCTGTTCATCGCCACGTTCGCGATGAACATCTTCTCGATCAGGCTGGTCCGCAAATACCGCGAGGTTTACGAATGAGTCTCACCCAGACCCCACCCATGCCGACTCGGGACATCAGTCTCGAGGGCCGCGGCGAGCCAATCGGGGACAAGATCTTCCGTTGGCTGCTCCTCACTGCCCTTTTGCTATCAATGCTCTTCCTCGTCGTGCTCATCTCCTTCCTCGTCATCAAAGGCTGGAGTCGACTGGACTCGCGGATCTGGACGAACATGCCCAATCCGCGGCGCCCGCAATTGGCGGGGGCGCAGTCAGCCATCATGGGCACCATCTGGGTGGTCGGCACCACCGCGATCATCAGCATTCCCACCGGGATCGCCGCGGCGATCTATCTGGAGGAGTACGCCGACAGGACCAAACGCTTCAACCAGCTCATCGAGGTCAGCATCCAGAACCTCGCCGCGGTGCCCTCCATCATCTTCGGCATTTTGGGCCTGGCGTTCATCGCCCGACGCCTCGGGCTCGGGTTCACGGTCATCACCGCGGCTCTCACGCTCAGCCTGCTCATCCTTCCGACCGTGATCATCGCGACGCGTGAAGCCCTTCGAGCCGTACCGCAGTCCATCCGCTTCGGCTCCCTCGCCCTGGGCGCCACCCAATGGCAGACGATTTGGAAGCAGGTCCTGCCCGCAGCCATTCCCGGCATCGCCACCGGCCAGATCCTGGCCCTCTCGAGGGCGATCGGTGAAGCAGCTCCGCTCCTCCTCCTCGGCGGGCTGACCTTCGTCACGACGAACCCGACCGGCCTCGACTCCGCCTACACCGTGCTGCCGATCCAGATCTACAACTGGATCAGCCTGCCCAAAGAGGAGTACCAAATCCTCGCGGCAGCAACCATCGTGTTCCTGCTCATCCTGCTGCTCGCGATGAACGCGGTGGCGATCTTCATCCGAAATCGCTACCAGAAGCGTCTATGAGCAAGGAACCCGGCATCATGAGTGAGCAGACAACCCGAATCCCCAAACCGGCTGGAGCCATGACCGACACGCCTGAGACTCCGAGCGGCGCCGACCAGCCGCTCGTCGCGCCTCGTCCGACCTTGTCGGAGCAAGCCGACCGAGTGGCCCACTTTCAGCCGATCATCGACGTCCGAGGGCTGCACGTCTTCTATGGCGACTTCGATGCGGTCCGAGACGTCGACATGTCCTTCGGCAAGAACCAGATCACCGCGATGATCGGCCCGTCCGGCTGCGGGAAGAGCACGGTTCTGAGGTGCTTCAACCGGACGAACGACCTCGTCGCCGGGGCGCGCGTGGAAGGGAAGATCACCTACCACAGTCAGGACCTCTACGGACCCGAGGTCGATCCGATCGAGGTGCGCCGACGGATCGGCATGGTCTTCCAGAAACCCAATCCGTTCCCCAAGTCCATCTACGACAACATCGCGTACGGCCCCCGGGTCAACAAGATGAAGGTCGACAACATGGACGACCTCGTCCAAGAAGCGCTCGAGAGGGCAGCCCTTTGGGGCGAGGTCAAGGATCAACTCAAGAAGAGCGCCCTGGCTCTGTCCGGTGGGCAGCAACAGCGGTTGTGTATCGCACGCTGCATCGCGGTCAAGCCCGAGGTCATCCTGATGGACGAACCTTGCGCTTCACTCGACCCGTTGGCCACCGCCAAGATCGAGGACCTCATGCAGGAGTTGGCCAGGGACTACACGATCATCATCGTCACGCACAATATGCAGCAGGCGGCTCGGGTATCGGACCGAACCTCGTTCTTCACCGCCGAACTCGATGAGCACGACATCCGTTTCGGACGGCTGATCGAGAGCGACCTGACCAGCCGAATCTTCACCAACCCGTCCGACCAGCGCACCGAGGACTACATCTCGGGCCGCTTCGGCTGAGGCACCCCGCTCAGGCGACGTGACCCATCCGGGTGGACAACCGCGCCGTGGCTTCGATCAACAGTTCGGTGCAGTCGGCCATCTCGCCCTTGAATCGTTCGACGGGTCCACTGACCGACACGACCGCGACCGGTCGACCGTCATGGTCGAGCACCGGTGCCGCGACGGAGGCAGCGCCGGCCATCCGCTCGCCGGTCGAGGTGGCGTAGCCGCGCTTGCGGATCGACGCCAGATCACGGCGAAGGCGCTCGTCGTCGGTGATGGTCTGGTCGGTCATGGCTGCCAACTTGTTGCGCGTGATGTAGGAGTCGATCTCGTCGTTAGTGAGGAAGGCGAGAAAGGCTTTCGAGGAGGCCCCCGCGTGCAAGGGGTAGGGCAGTCCGACCGCCACCTCCATCCGGACTTCTCGGTCGGGGACGACCTGGTCGACATACATCCTGGAATCGCCGTTGCGGATCGACAGCGTCGCGGTCTCCTTGGATTTCCCGGAGAGCCAGGCGAGCTCGGGTGAGGCCATAGAACGAACATCGATCCGCGCAAGGTAGGCCCGCCCGAGGCCGAGTGCGGCTGGACCGAGGGAGTACCGCCGGCTCACTGCATCGACGGCAATGAGGTCACGGCTGCGCAGCGAGGTCAGGATCCGGTGAACGGCAGCCTTGGACAGGCCGAGCTCCCCGGAGATCTCGGTGACCCCGAGGTCGGCCCGGCTGCTCCGACCAAAGAGCAGGAGAACGTCGATCGCTCGCTCGACGGCGGCAATCGACTGACTGCCAGACTCCCGCGGGATGGCGTCGCTCATCAGGCTCCTCGAATCGGTAGGTCAGACCCCTCGATCCTAGGCGGATCCGGGTCGCTATTCCACCTTGTGGAACACGTGACGGGTCGAAGTGCTGTGGTGGCACGTTCCGTGCAGCCCTGAGACGTTGACACCACCACGGATTGGTCTTACGTTTTCCGTAACAGCGTTCCACTCACTGAAACATCCAGGAGGGAAGCCGGTGGGCGTCGACGCCGCCACGTTCCGGTCAGCCCTCGGCCAATGGCCGAGCGGCGTCACCGTGGTGACGACCGTCGTCGATGGCGGCTGGCACGGAATGACCGCGTCCTCGTTCAGCAGCGTCAGCCTCGACCCACCCTTGGTCTCGGTCTGCCTGGCGAAGTCGGTCTGGACGCACGGTCTGCTCGCGTCGAGCGGCGTGTTTGCGGTGAACATCTTGGCCAAGGACCAGGCTCATGTCGGGATGCTGTTCGCAGGTCAACGCCCCGAAGTCACCGACCGGTTCGCCGGCCTCGACGCCCGCGCCGCGGTCACTGGTGCCCCGGTGCTTCTCGACGCGTTGAGCTGGCTGGACTGCCGGGTCGTCCATTCCTACGACGGGGGGGACCACACGATCTTCGTCGGGGAGGTCGTTGACGCCGACACGCCACGGCTCACCGCGCCGCTGCTCTTCCACTCCCGCGCCTGGGGGCAGTTCGCCGACCTTCTGCCGGACGAGGCCCAGGCAGAGGACACCGGGATCGTCACTGCCCTGCTCGGCCGAGGGACTCCTGCTGAGCAGATTGCGACCATCATCGGCGCCATTCGCGACGGAGGCGTACGCGTCCGGCTCGCGGACCTGAGCCGACCTACCCCGCCGACCGACCGGGACCTCGCCGCCGCAGGACCAGTCCGCGTCGATACAGCGACCGCATCAGTCCGGGTCTCGACAGCCGAACAGGTCGGCCTGGCCGTGGGGCTGGGTGCCGGTCACGTGGACATCGCCCTGCCGACCACCGACGTCGAGGCGGTTGGCCCGTCACTGGCCGAGGTGCTGGCGGCAGCCCGTACGGCCGGTCTCAGCGTCGGCATCACCGTCCCCGACGCCTTCACGCCCACGGACGAGGCGGCCCGCTTCGAGCTCCTGGACGCGGTGACCGCCTTGTCGCCCGATCAGATCGTGCTTGGCGACGCGAGCGGGTCCGCGACACCGCTGACCGTGCGCCAGCTCCTCCAGGACGCCGTCTCGCGCACCAAGCCCGTACCCCTGTCGCTCGCGCTCGGCGACCAGTCCGGCCTCGGCCTGGCCAACGCCCTCACCGCGATGAAGAGCGGGGTCCGCCGATTCGAAGCGACCCTGGGCGGCGTCGCCGGCTGGGTGGCGCTGGAGGATCTGCTGAATCTCGTGGACTCCCTCGAGATCACGTCCACGGCTGACCACAACGGCATCCGAGCGGCCGCTCGCGCGCTAGAAAAAGTGTGGGGAGCCGAACTACCCGGCCGGACCTATCGCTTGGATCCCGTCACAGCCCACGACCTGCAACGCAACGACATCTCGAACGCCGGAGGAAACGCATGACCACTCTCACCGCGCAGCGACTGCTCGAGTCGATGACCGACGACGAGCGCCGACGGGCGGCAGTCGTCGAGGAGATCCTCCCCGCAGTTCGCGACGCCGCAGCCGAGGCCGATGCGCGCGCGGAGTTCCCCGACCACCACCTCAAGCTGTTCAGCGAGAGTGGCCTGCTCGGCCTCGTCGTGCCCGAGGAGTACGGCGGCATGGGAGGCACCTTGCGCGACCTCGCCGCCACGACGTACGCCCTTGGCACCGCCTGCGGCTCGACGGCACTCGCGTATTTTTTCCACTGCTCATCGTCCTCGCGTGGACTGCTCCCACTGGCCGCTATCGACGCCGGGCTATACACCGACGACGAGGTGCCCGTCGTTCGAGCCTTCGCCGAGAAGGTCCTGACGATGATGGGGCGCGAGGGCCTGTGGATCGGGAACTTCGCGTCCGAGGCGGTCAAAGCCAGCAATGCCAGCGTCCTCATCCAGACCGAGGCGACCCCCACCGACGGGGGATGGCTGGTCAACGGAACCAAGTCCTTCGGCTGTCTCACGGGTTCGGCCGACTACTACCTCGTCACGGCCAGACTCGCTGGCGTTGAGGGTCTTGACTCCTTGGCGCTGTTCCTCGTCGATCGGCGAGGCGAGGGCGTGCGCAACCGCCAACTGTGGAACGGCCTGGGCATGCGCGCATCCGGCAACCACGGGATCGTCCTCGAAGACGCTTTCGTACCCGCCGACAACGCACTTGCGATCCCGGGGGGGTTCGCCCGCGCGACCCAGGTGTCTCGCGGTTCGTGGGTCGGAAACCAAGTCGCCATCGCCACCATCTATGCCGGCATCGCCCGCGGTGCCTATGAGTACGCGCTGGCGCGCACTATGGGCCAGACCTTCGCCGACACCGGCGCGCCGATCGCTTCCAGCCCGATGCACCAGGTGCTCATCGGCCAGGCCGAGACCCAGCTCGAGGACGCCCATCTCTGGGCCCGCCGCCAACTGCTGCTCGAGAGCAGCGAGCCCCCAGTGTTGCCCAAGCCCGAGGTCGTCAAGGCCTGGCGGATGTCCAAGGGGGCGATCTGCGAGCGGTCCCATGACGTTGTCACTCTTGCGCTGAAGATGTGCGGCACCTCAGGCGCGCTGATGGACAACGAGATCGGCCGGTCACTTCGCGACTCGGCTATGGGACTGGTTCAGGCGTTTCCTGCCGAGCGTGGCCAACTCGATCTGGCCAAGATGGTCGTGGAGAACCAGGGCTGGGACGGACTCACCACCCTCGACCTGGCCAAGGCGAAGGCATGAGCAACGAGGCCCCCACGTTGAGGCAGCTGATCGACGGCGTGTGGGGCGAAGCCAGCGTCGACCTCGGCGTCGACCTCGAGAACCCCAACACCGGATCCGTCGTCGCCCGGCAGCTCGCGAGCACCGAGGCTGACGTCGAGGCCGTCGCGGCGGCGGCGCACCGAGTTTATGAGTCGGGCTCCTGGGGCGGCCTTCCAGCCGATGAACGCGCCGGGGTCCTCGAGCAGGTCGCAGACGCCCTCGATGGAGAGGCCATGCGGATCGCCGCACTGGAGTCCCTCGGCACCGGGGCGATCATCGGGACCACCTCGATGCTGGCGGTCATCATCAACGGGGGTGCCTTCCGGCTGGCTGCCGCGCAGCTACGCGAGGGAGCCCTGCGCCGCACCCTCCCTGGTCCGACCGGGCTGGACGCGGAGATCCACCACTTGCCCTGGGGTCCGGCGCTTTCGCTGGTGCCCTGGAACGCGCCAGCGCCCATGGCGGCTCACAAGATCGCGAACTCACTTGCCGCCGGCTGCCCGACAGTGCTCAAGCCAAGTGAGTGGGCGCCGTACGGCACCACCGTGCTCGCCGAAGCCGTGGAGGGAGCGCTCACGGCGGCCGGCATGGAACCGGGCACGTTCCAACTCGTGCAGGGCGGCCCCCAGGTGGGTGGCCAGCTGGTGAATGACCCCAGGATCCGCGCGGTCTCCTTCACCGGCGGGCTCGGGGGTGGTCGCGCTATCGCGGCGGCCTGCGCCAAGGACTTCAAGCCGGCACAGCTCGAGCTCGGCGGCAACAACGCGATCATCGTCCTCGACGACGCCGACATGGATCACGCGGCCCAGGGCGTGGTGGAGCTGCTCACCCAACTCAACGGGCAATGGTGCCGGGCCTTGGGTCGCTTGGTTGTGCAGGATTCGGTTGCCGATGAGCTGCTCGACGCGGTTCTCGCCCGACTGGCTGCTCTTCGGCTCGGTGACTCCCTCGACCCGACCACGCAGATGGGCCCGATCGTCCACTCCGCGCACCTCGCGTTGTTGCGTGCGCGGATCGCCGAGCTCGAGTCTCTGGGAGGCAAGTCGCACGCACCGACACCACTGCCCGACCTTGCGGGCAACTTCTTGGCGCCAACATTGATCACCGGGGTCAGCCCTGAGCAGACAGTGCACGAGATCTTCGGCCCGGTTGCTGCAGTGCACCGCGTTGCTACCGATGCCGAGGCGATCGCGGTGGCGAACGGGACGCCGTACGGCCTCGAGGGGTATGTCTTCGCCGGCGACACCGACCGCGGGATGAGGGTTGCCCGCCAGGTCCGCGCCGGTGGCGTCAAGGTCAACGGCTCGACGATGCTCGGCCTCAACCTCTTCGCGCCGCGCCCGGCCTGGGGGCTCTCGGGCCAAGGCCAAGAAGGGACCCTGGAGACACTGCTGTTCTTCACCAACCCGCGCGTCGTGGGCATTGAAAACCTCTCGGCCGCGGACCTAGCCGCGATGGCTGCCGGATGAGCACGGTCGAAGTCACGGCACCCCATCCAGGGGCGCTGTCCGACCTACGGGTCGTCGAGATGGGCGTTTTGCTCGCTGGGCCGTTCGCCGGGCAGCTGTTTGCCGACCACGGTGCTGAGGTCATCAAGCTCGAGCCGCCGGGCCAGGGCGACCCGATGCGCGACTGGGGCCAGGAGAAGCCACACGGACAGTCGCTGTGGTGGCCCGTGGTGGCGCGCAACAAGAAGTCGGTGACCCTCAACCTCCGACTGCCTGAGGGCCAGCAGATTGCGCGCGATCTGCTCGCCACGAGCGATCTGCTCGTCGAGAACTTCCGCCCCGGCACCCTGGAGCGCTGGAACCTCGCGCCCGAAGAGCTGTGGGAGATCAACCCTGGACTCGTCGTCCTGCGCGTCACCGGCTTCGGGCAGACAGGGCCGATGGCCCCTCAGGCCGGCTACGGCTCGATCGGTGAGGCCATGGGCGGGCTGCGCTACGTCATGGGCGAGCCCGACCGGATGCCCGCGCGAGCGGGGATCAGCATCGGCGACACCCTGGCCGCCATCTTCGGTGCGATGGGTGCGCTGATGGCGCTGCATGCGCGCAGCCGTACGGGCCGGGGGCAGGTCGTCGACTCAGCCATCTACGAGGCCGTCCTCGGGGTCATGGAGTCGTTGGTGAGTGAGTACGACGCTGCCGGCTACATCCGCGAGCGCACCGGGCCGATCCTTCCGAACGTCGCGCCCAGCAATGTCTATCCCACTGCGGATGGGCTCGAGATCCTCATTGCCGGCAACCAGGACACGGTGTTCCGCCGCCTGTCGGAGGCGATGGGGCGTCCCGAGCTCGGCGACGACGTGCGCTACGCGACCCACGGCGCGCGCGGTGCACACCAGGGCGAGCTCGACGAGATCATCGCGGCGTGGACTGGTTCGCTCCGCTGCGCCGAGGTCGCCCAGCTGATGCGTGACCACGGGGTCCCACACGGCACGATCTATCGAGCCAAGGAGATGCTCGAGGACGAGCACTTCGCGGCGCGCGACGCCATCGTGCGGGTCGCGCACAAACAGTTCGGCTCGCTCGCGATGCAGAACGCGTTCCCCAAGCTGTCCCACACCCCTGGCGAGGTCCGATGGGCAGGTCCAGAGCTCGGCGAGCACACCGACGAGGTGCTCCGAGAGGCGCTCGGCCGCTCCACCGAGGACATCGCCAAGCTCCGCTCCCTCGGAGTCGTGTGATTCGCGTGCCAAGTGCGACAGCGGCGGATCGGCTGCGCGACGCGCTGGGCGGAGCCAGGCCCGTGGAGGCGCCTGGCGTCTTCGATGCGGTCACGGCGATCCAGGCGACGGCCGCGGGATTTCAGGCCTTGCACCTCTCGGGAGCGATCGCGTCGGCCACCTTGTTGGGGCTGCCCGACCTCGGCTACGTACACGCGGGTGACCTGGCCGGACTGGCAGCACGGATCACCGCGGTCACCGACGTACCGCTGATTTGTGACGCTGACACCGGCTACGGCGGCGTGCTTCAGGTCCGCAGAACCGTCGACGCGTACGCCGCCGTCGGGGTCGCCGCTCTTCACCTCGAGGATCAGGTTTCTCCCAAGCGCTGCGGGCACCTCGCCGGCAAGGAAGTCCTCCCGATCGAGGAGGCGACGGCCAAGGTGCGAGCGGCCGTCGACGCAGCAGTTGCCAGCGGCACCGGGTTGGTGGTGATCGCTCGCACAGACGCGCTCTCCGTCGAAGGTCTCCAAGCGGCCATCGCCCGCGCCCGCGCATACTCCGACGCAGGCGCGGATCTCGTGTTCGTCGAGGGCGCCGCGGACGAGCCGGTCATCATCGCGCTGCACGCAGCCCTTCCGGACGCCGGCTTCGTGGTGAACCAGTCCGAGGCCGACCCGCGGATGCGTCCGCTCGACCGAGCGATGTTGGCCGCGAGCGGCGTACGGCTGGTGATCCACCCAGTGGGCGCCTTCCTCGCCGCAACGAGGGCCACGGCCTCGGTCTATGAATCTCTGGCCAAGGAGTCCCACGCCCTGTCGGTCGGCAAGCTCAGCTGGGAAGAACTCACCGATCTTTTGGGGCAGCCCGCTCTGCTCGCCCTCGACACGGCCTCGGCCGTCGAGCCCGCCGCTCCCCCCTCCGGAGGATCCGCATGACCGCCAACCACGTCATCGTTGTCGGCGCAGGACCTGTAGGGCTCACAGCCGCTCTCACGTTGGCACAGCGAGGAATCGCCGTCACGGTCCTGGAGCAAGGCGACGAATTGGCCGGGGAGTCACGAGCATCGACCTTCCACCCTCCGACCTTGGAGATGCTTGACGCCCTTGGAGTGGTCGAGGAACTGCTCGCCCTCGGGATCGTCTCGACCCGGTTCCAGTACCGCGATCGCGCCGAGGGGATCATCGCCGAGCTCGACATGGGCGTCCTGGTCGACGACACGCCCTTTCCTTACCGGGTGCAGGTCGAGCAGTCCAAGCTGACCCCCATCCTTCTCAAGCACTTCCTCGCCTTGCCAGGCACGACAGTGCTGTACGGCTCGCCAGTCGTCGCAGTCGAGCAGGATGCCGACTCCGTGACTGCCCTGCTGGCATCAGGTGATCGCGTCCGTGCGGACTGGTTGATCGGTGCAGACGGCGCGCACTCGGTCGTCCGCAAGGCCACCGGCGTCGCCTTTGAGGGCATCACCTACCCAGAACGGTTTCTCGTCATCTCCACCGACGCCGACCTCGAGACGCTGCTGCCGGGCATCGCACCGATCAACTACGTCTTCGATCCGGTCGAGTGGATGGTGCTGCTGCGGACGCCCGAACACTGGCGAATCCTGTTGCCCACACCCATGGACACCTCTGATGAGGTCGAGCAGAACCCAGCTCGAATCCAAGAACGACTGCGCGGGGTCGTCGACACGGGAGAGCCTTGGCCGGTGCTGCACACGACGCTCTACAAGATCCACCAGCGGGTGGCGGAGTCATTTCGAACCGGTCGGATCCTGCTCGCGGGTGACGCCGCACACGTCAACAACCCTCTTGGCGGCATGGGCATGAACAGCGGTATCCACGACGCGATCCTCGAATCCGAGGCACTGGCTGATGTGCTGCTCACGGCAGCTCCGCTGTCCAGTCTTGACGAGGTGGCCGAGGCACGGCGGGCCGTGGCGCAGACGTACGTCCAACAGGTCACACACACGAACTGGCAACAGATCCGGGAGACCGACGAGGTGGAGCGCAAGGTCGTGCATGACCAGCTCCGCGCTCGCGCGGCGGACCCTTCGGCGGCGCGCGACTACCTGCTCCGCACCTCAATGATCGACTCGCTGCGCGTCGTGACACGTTGAGCAATCCGGGCTGGGTCGAACGGTTCAATCCCGCTCACCCTGACCAGATCGTCGGCATGGTCCGCGTCTGTTCACCGGAGGCGGTCGATGGAGTCATACGAAAGGCCGAGGAAGCTCAGCGCAGCTGGGCCGAGCGGCCCACGTGGGCGCGCGCCGAGCTTTTGCTGTCTGCCGCATCCGCGGTGCAACCGCGTGTTGAGTTCTGGGCTGAGGTCCTCGCGCGCGAGCTCGGAAAGCCTTTGCCGGAGGCGCGTGGTGAGATCGGATTTGCGCTCGCGACCCTGCGCTGGTTCGCCGAACGCGCGGTGGCCGTCCTCGCAGACGAGGAGACCGACGACGAGCTCGGCCGGCTCGTGCTGCGCAAGCGGCCCTACGGCGTCGTTGCCGCGGTCACCCCATGGAACGCCCCGATCATCTTGTCGATGCTCAAAGTCGCCCCGGCCTTGCTCGCCGGCAACTCCGTCGTGGTCAAGCCGTCCCCGTTGGCCCCGATCGCCGTCGACGGCCTGTACGACGAACTGGGTCAGCACCTGCCGGAGGGGCTGCTCACGGTCATTCATGGCGACGCGTCCACCGGAGAGGCGCTGGTTGGGCACCCTCGAGTCCACAAGGTGGCCTTCACGGGTGGCAACGAGGTCGGGCGCCACATCGCCGCTGCTACTGCGGGTGTCCTGACGTCCACGGTCCTCGAGCTCGGCGGCAACGATGCCGCGATCTTCCTGCCCGACGTTGATCTGAGTGACGCGGACATGGCGCGCGCCGTGGTGGCATCCTTTGCCACGGCGGGTCAGGTCTGCATGGCCGCGAAGCGCCTTTATGTCCACAGCAGCCAGGTCGAGGAGTTCGTCGCGGCCTACGTCGCTGCTGCGGCCAGAGCGCTCGTCCTCGGTGACCCCATGGTGGCTGGCACGACGGTTGGCCCGGTGATCACACGTGAAGCACAGCAACGACTTCTCGGGCTGCTCGCCGACTGCGAGTCGCGCGGTGCGCGCCTGGTGCCTCTCGGGACGGTGCCGGATGCGGCCGTGGTCGAGGGTGGGTGGTTCGTCCGTCCGACCCTCGTGCTCGGACTGGACGATTCCTCACCGCTCGTCCGGGATGAACAGTTTGGGCCGCTCGTGCCGCTGCTGACGTACGACGACATCGACGAGGTCGTGATGCGTGCCAATGCCGGCGACCTGGGTCTGGGCGCGTCGGTCTGGAGCAGCGATGAGGAGCAGGCTTTCGCCGTGGCGCGGCGCCTCGATGCCGGGTTCACCTTCGTCAACACCCACAACCGGACCGGCATGTCCCTGCGGGCGCCCTTCGGTGGAGTCAAGCGGTCGGGCTACGGGCGGGAGTACGGCGAGGAGGGCCTGCTCGAGTACGTCCAGACCTGCGCAATCAACGCACCGGCGTCCTTCCGGCCGGGCGCCGATCCCGTCGACGGCGCCGGCCCCGGCGCGTACCCAACCGACCCCCACTTCACGCGCGACACGCCGTCCTGACGTCTGATGTACCCCGCGTAGCGCCCCCATTTCGCGCGTGAAGTTGGGGGATCAGGTGGCGCGTCGACTACTGCCCGGGCGGTGAGCAGGGGAACGCAACGGGCGCCGAAGACTGCGTGAACGGGCCGAATCTGCTCTAGCCGCGTCGGCGCAGGACGAACAGGCTGACGACGTACGTTGCGGCTCCGACCACGCAGACGACGCCGTAGCCACCGGCATCGCCCTCGTTGGTGGCCGCAGCGACCAGGACCCCGACCACCGCGACGGCGGCCATGGCGACGCCCGCTACGGCGATCGCGTCGCGGTCCAGCCGGCGCTGCCGCTCATCGCCGCCGGCTCGCATGATCGCCGCGACGTCGCCGTCACGCCCGGACCAGACGTAGACCGCCACGGCCGCAAGGACATAGAAGATCAACAGGCCGAGTGCGAGCCCGTGATCGCCGCCGATCCAGGCCGCGAGCGCGACCACGGCACCGCCGACGCCGAGGACGGCAGCCGACGCCCAGCGACGCCCGGTCAGCTTGGTGCTCGCCATGTCAGTTCTCCTCGTCAGGGTTGAAGACCTCTTCGATGCCGAGCTCGAAGCAGCGTGCAATCGCAAAGGCCAACGGCAGCGACGGCA
>JANPBY010000020.1:0-2150 GCA_031430645.1 Actinomycetes bacterium | reverse complement strand
AGTAGCGCGATCAGCTCGTCGAGCCACCCAATGTTGAGGTTCAGTCGATCAGATAGTTCCGCGTCGGCCTTTCGAAGAGCCCCATCGAACAGGGTGGCCCGTGGCTCCGGCTCCAAAGTGGCGTCCACGTCTCTGTCCTTGTTGGGGCCGTCAAACCACATGGACTTAAGTGGATCTTGGTAGTACTGGGCTGGCACACCGAACTTTTGCTGGAGGGCAATGGTGATTTTGAAGAGGTCGTCGTCGAGGTCGTCGGTGGCACCATCGATTTCTGCCATGAACGCTGATCGGATCTTCTCCTTATGGCCCTCCGAGACGATCGGCGTGAAGTAGGCGGGATGCACGAGGTAGAGCAGAGCGTTGCGCTGTGATGGGAAGTTATTGCCTTCAGCGGAGCGCACCAACTCGCGCCAGCGATGCGGGTCATCGAGTGCGTTCTCCTGCTCTTCCAGCGGAAGTGCAAGCCAGTCTTGAAGCAGCCGGATCATTATGTGGATAGCCTCCGGAATTGAGTTCGACATTGCCGGCCCGGGGTTAAAGGACCCACCAACGAATGCCTGGCGGACTTCAATCGGCACAGGTACTGGCGCCTGCATGAAGGCCAAGACCGCATCGACTCGTTCAGACTTCTTGCGTTCACCCAGCACGTTGTGGGACATGGGGAGGAACTGCCAGGTGACGAGTTCGGCCATGAGAAGGCGGGCATCGTCGCTGGCGCCTGCGAGCTGGTTGGCCAGGTTGTCCACGAAAGACGTCCCAGCCGCGCCCCTCGCATCAATGAAGTGTTCAACGAGCTCGCCGACCGGCCCCGCCGCCCACGCCGATCGATTCGGGGCGAAGACTGACGCGCCCTGTTTCAGGCCACGTTCCACGAAGAGCTGCGCGGCCTGAAGCACCCGCGCATGATTGTCATTGAGTGGCAGCACCACCGAACTGAGCTGATCTTTGCGGACCACTTCGCGGTCAGTGCGCCACTCGTTGGACAGGCGTCGGGATTCATTGGCAAATTCTGTGTAGTTCGGAAAGCGCTCGAGCGCGTCCGCGCCCTTCGCGGTCACAGTCCAACTCGTACCGTTGGGGTCCTTCTGGAGCCACCCGGCCTCGACCAACTCGCGGGAACTCCAGCGTGCATTTACCTCGCCGCGAGGCTTGCCGTTTGACAGCAGCTCGAGTTCTTCGGCTTCGAATGGAAGTCGCCGTATCGCCTCTGCGATCACGTCTCCGGGCCGCACCTGTGGTCCAGAGTTGCTGAACTCCTGCGCGATAACGAGCATCTCGCGCATTCGCGCTGCTCGGTTAGCTTTGGCCGTCATTCGTTTGCCAATCTCTTGGAGTGATACTCAGGCTTACCTAGGGTACCGAGGCCGCGTATCGGCGACCAACGGGCGCGGGACAACCCGACCGACAATCGGGGCGTTCGTCCGGGCGGCCGCTGGAAGTCGCACCGACCACGACGTGATCGATGTTGAAACTCGTCGTCATCGTGCTGCGATGATGCTGCACCCAGGTTCAATCCGCGCGAGAACGTCGAGCAGTCGTCTCAAACGCTCCTCCCACTGCGTGCCGCCGCCCGCGGTGTGGATCGTGTGGGGCAATTTGCTCGCACGAGGCACATGCACCCACCACTGTAAAGCGTCGCATTGAGCTCAATCCAAACGGTTGCGTACCACGTGGCTTCGAGCAACTCCCTCAGACTCCTCTTCGCGGGATCGGCCGCTCAAGTCGGACCAATGCGGATGGTCCGGCTGGGAACCGACCGGGCCGGGCATACGAGGACCCATGTGACGCCGAATTCGTCCTCATTGTCACCCCTGCGAGCTTCGACCTCAATTTGGACGTCAAGCCGAAGGGACTTGGTCGATAAGGATCGATCGCCACGGGAGCCTCACGGTGCACGTCCTGCGACGTCTCCCGCTCGTCCTCAAACCGCGCATTCTTCTGACGCAGAGCTCTTCTCTGCCGCTGCGCGCGTTGCGCACTTAAGAGGCAACCTCGTGTACCCACTCAAGCGCGTTCGAGGTGGGACCCGTGCTCGCGATCGCCGCGTCGTAAACGGTGCCGTGACGGTACTTCTCGAATCCCCGAGGCATTACCATGAGGCTCATCCGGCATCCCCCCTGATTCGCTGGCCGTTTTCCAGCCGCCCGAGC
>JANPBY010000019.1:0-14187 GCA_031430645.1 Actinomycetes bacterium | reverse complement strand
CCCCCCCCCCCCCCCCCCCCGGGTTTGTGTCATCCCCCCCCCCCCCCCCCGCGGGGGCCTACAACAACCACAACCCCCCGGGGGGGGGAAGGGGGGCGGATAGGCTCGCAGCCCACCCCGTCCGCGCTGAAGGGCACTCGCATGGAGACCGCTGAGATCCGCAACCGCTGGTTGCGTTTCTTCTCCGAGCGTGACCACGCCGTCGTGCCCTCGGCGTCCCTGCTCCTCGATGACCCCAACCTGCTCTTCGTCAACGCCGGGATGGTGCCCTTCAAGCCGTACTTTCTTGGCCAGGAGCAGCCGCCGTCCAAGCGCGTGACCAGTGTCCAGAAGTGCGTGCGCACCCTCGATATCGAGGAGGTCGGAAAGACCACGCGGCACGGCACGTTCTTCCAGATGAACGGCAATTTCTCCTTTGGCGACTACTTCAAGGAGCGAGCGATCGAGCTCGCCTGGGAGCTGGTGACCAAGCCCCAGTCCGAGGGCGGCTACGGATTCCCCGAGTCCAAGTTGCTGGCCACGGTCTATCAGGACGACGACGAGGCGTACGGCCTCTGGAAGCGCATCGCGGGGTTGCCGGAGAACCGCATCGTGCGCTTGGGCAAGAAGGAGAACTTCTGGAGCATGGGCGTGCCCGGGCCAGGTGGGCCGTGCAGCGAGATCCTCATCGACCGCGGACCGGAGTACGGCGCCGAGGGCGATGTCGAGGGTGCGGGAGACCGGTATCTGGAGTTCTGGAACCTCGTCTTCATGGAGTTCGACCTCAGTGCGGTCCGGAGCAAGGACGACTTCGATATCGCCGGGGACCTGCCAGCCAAGAGCATCGACACCGGCATGGGGCTGGAGCGCGTGGCGTTCCTGCTCCAGGGCGTGGACAACCTCTACGAGATCGACGAAGTTCGCCCCGTGCTGGACCGGGCGGCCGACCTGGCGGGCAAGCAGTACGGCGCTGACCACGCTGACGACGTACGGCTGCGCGTGGTGGCTGATCACATTCGCAGCGCGCTGATGATCATCGGCGACGGGGTGACCCCCGGAAACGAGGGTCGTGGGTACGTCCTGCGCCGGGTGCTTCGTCGGGCTGTGAGATCGATGCGGCTGCTCGGGGTAGAGGATCCGACGTTCCCCGAACTGTTCGCAGTGAGCAAGGACATGATGAAGGCGTCCTACCCAGAGTTGGAGACCGACTGGGCGCGGATCTCGGCCATCGCCTACGCCGAGGAGGAGGCGTTCCGGCAGACCCTGCGGGCCGGCACCCAGATCTTCGACATGGCGGCCATCGCGATCAAGGCGGCCGGCGGAACCCAGCTCAGCGGCACCGACGCCTTCAAGTTGCACGACACCTTCGGCTTTCCGATCGACTTGACCTTGGAGATGGCGTCCGAAGCGGGCATCGACGTCGACCAACAGGAGTTCCGTCGACTGATGGCCGAGCAGCGCGACCGAGCCAAAGCCGACGCGAAGGCTAAGAAGACCGGACACCTCGACCTTTCGGCCTACCGCGACCTCGCGGCGGCGTCCGGGGCGACCACGTTCACCGGCTACACCGAGGTGGTATCCGAGGGCACCGTCCGCGGCCTGCTGGTCGACGGCGAGTTGGCGTCCAGCGCGCACGAGGGCAACGACGTCGAGCTCGTCCTCGACCGCACCCCGTTCTATGCCGAGGGCGGGGGACAACTCGGCGATCACGGTCGAATCACCCTCGACAACGGCGCGGTCGTCGAGGTGCTTGATGTCCAGGCACCGCTGCCCGGGTTCACCGTTCACCGCGCTCGGGTGCTGTCCGGCGAGGTGGCCATCGGTGCCAGCGCCGATGCGTCTGTCGACCTGGACCGCCGCCTCGCGATCTCGCGGGCTCACACCGCGACGCACATGGTGCACAAGGCGTTCCGCGAGGCCCTGGGCGAGACGGCCACGCAGATGGGTTCAGAGAACTCACCGGGTCGCCTCAGGTTCGACTTTCCCAACGCTGCCGCGGTTCCACCGTCGGTTCTGGCAGATGTCGAAGCGCGAGTCAATGCCGTGCTTCTCGACGATCTTGACGTGACCGCCGAGATTATGAGCCCCGACCAGGCTCGAGCCACCGGTGCGATGGCGTTGTTCGGCGAGAAGTACGGGGAGCGCGTGCGCGTCGTATCCGTGGGGGACTGGGCCCGTGAGCTCTGCGGCGGCACCCACACCAACCGAACCGGCCAGTTGGGAGTCGTCAAGCTCCTGGGGGAGGCTTCGATCGGAGCCGGCATACGCCGGGTTGAGGCCCTCGTCGGCACCGATGCCTACCGTTTCCTGGCGCGGGAGCATCATTTGGTTGCTCAGCTCACCGAGGCCCTCAAGGTGCGGCCTGAGGAGCTCCCGGAGCGAGTCGACGGCATCCTGACGCGACTTAAGGACGCCGAACGCGAGCTCGACAAGCTGCGGTCGGGTCGGTTGCTCGAGTCCGCCCCCGCACTCGCGGCAGCGGCGCGAGACTTCTCCGGCACAGCAGTCGTGGTCTCCCAGATCCCCGATGGCACGACCGCTGACGATCTGCGCGCTCTGGCGTTGGACATCCGGGGTCGCCTGCCGGTGGATCGTGCGGGTGCGGTGGCCTTGGCGACGGTGCCCGTGGACAAACCGATCGTCGTGGTTGCGGTCAACGACGTCGCGCGCAACCGGGGCATCAAAGCGGGAGCTCTGGTCCGGGTTGCCGCGCAGGCTCTCGGGGGCGGTGGTGGTGGCAAGGATGACGTGGCCCAAGGCGGCGGCACCGACCCCAACGCAGTTCTCGCAGCTTTGGCTGCCGTCGAGGCCGCTGTGACTGCCGTCGGCATCGGCTGAGCGACCGATGCGCCCAGGGGTTCGGCTCGGGATCGATGTCGGAAGCGTGCGGATCGGTGTGGCTCGATGCGACCGGGACGGTCTGCTCGCGACGCCGGTGGAGACTGTGCCGCGCGGGATGGGTGACGTGGACCGGATCGGATCCCTGGCGCGCGACGAGGCAGCCATCGAGCTGGTGGTCGGTCTGCCCAGAAGCCTGTCTGGGGCCGAGGGAGCGGCGGCCGCGCTCGCGCGTGCCTTCGCCGTGGACATCGCCTCAGCGGTCGCGTTGCCCGTCCGCCTGGTCGACGAGCGGCTCACCACCGTCAGCGCCACCCGAGACCTGCGTGCGGCAGGTGTATCAAGTCGTTCCGGGCGCGCCGTGATCGATCAGGCCGCCGCTGTCATCATTCTCCAGGGGGCGCTCGACTCAGAGCGCGAAACAGGTCGCCTGCCCGGCGAGGCCGTGGTGAGTCGACTCGCCACGGATCCACCAACCGATCGGCAGGGAAACCGATGAGCCAGCTCGGCCTCGGCATGGTCTCCAACGACAGGGAGCCCGGGAACCAAAACCGAGGACGCGGCATTCTCGCCGTCCTTGTGGCCGTCGTCGTGGTGGTGGGGCTGCTCGTCGGCGTGGTCGCCTTCGCCGCGGACCTGCTGGGTCAAAGCGGCCCAGCCGACTACCCCGGGCCAGGCACGGGGGGGGTGACGGTCGAGATCGCCAACGGCGCATCCCTGAGTGAGATCGGCGCGGTGCTGGCTGCGGCCGACGTCGTCGCGTCCGAGGAGGCCTTCATCGAGGCAGCTGGAGCAAACGAGAACTCCGCCCAGATCCAGCCTGGCACCTATGTCCTCGCGCTTCAGATGTCCGGCGCCGAGGCCGTGGTGGCCTTGCTGGATCCGGCTAGTCGGGTGACCGAGAAGGTCACGATCCCCGAGGGAGTACGCGTCTCTGGAACTGTCTCCATCCTGGCCAAAAAGTCGCAGCTGACCAAGAAGGGGCTCGAAGCCGCCCTCAAGAAGCCTTCGTCTTTGGGGCTCCCGGACTACGCCGGCGACAACCCTGAGGGATTCCTCTTCCCTGCGACGTACATCATCGAACCGGCCACCGATGCCGAAGGTCAACTCACCGCGATGGTGTCTCGTTTCGACCAGGCCGCCGACAGCGTCGGTCTCACTGAGCGGGCGGCCGATGTTGACCTGACGCCTTATGAAGTGGTCATCGTGGCCAGCCTGCTCGAGGCCGAGGCCCGGCCGGAGGACTTCGCCAAGGTGGCTCGGGTTATCTACAACCGGTTAGAGGCGGGCATGCGCCTCCAACTCGATGCCACCGTGAACTACGCGCTGGGGCGTACCGACCTCCGACTAAACAGTGACGACCTGGACGTTGACTCGCCGTACAACACCTACCGAAACAAGGGCCTTCCTCCCGGTCCCATCAATAGCCCAGGGGAAGCTGCACTCGAAGCTGCCCTGGCACCTGCTGACGGCCCCTGGATCTACTACGTCACCGTCAATCCCGAAACTGGCAAGACGAAATTCACGGACTCCTACGAGGAGTTCCTGAGATTCAAGGCCGAGTTCAAGGCCACGCAGTGACGACCGGACCTGCGTGACCGTCGGTCGGGCGGCGGTGCTCGGTCATCCCATCGGGCACTCGCTGTCCCCGGCTCTGCACCGGGCGGCCTACCGGCATCTGGGTCTGGACTGGGACTACACGGCGGTCGACGTCGACGAGGTTGGCCTGCACGACTTCGTCGCAGCCCTCGGCCCTGAGTGGGTGGGGCTGTCGCTCACGATGCCGCTCAAGCGTGCCATTCTGCCGCTGCTGGACAGCAGGGATCCGCTGGTCGAGGTGGTCGGTGCCGCCAACACCGTCCTCCTGGGGCCACAAGGCAGGCGGGGTGCCAACACCGATGTTCCGGGCCTCGTAGCTGGCCTCGCCGAACGAGGGGTCACGCGCGCGGACGAGGCGACCGTACTCGGGGGCGGTGCGACAGCCTGCTCCGCCCTGGCGGCGCTGGCCGCGATCGGGGTGTCGTTCGTGCAGGTCTACCTCCGGCGGCCCCAGGCTGCTGAGGACCTGGTGCGGGTGGCCCACCGGCTGGGGATTCGACTGAGCGTGGCGCCTTGGCCCGACGCCCAGCAAGGGATGGTCGCGGGGCTTGTGGTCTCCACTGTCCCTCGCGGCGTCGCTGATGCGCTCGCGCATGCCGTTCCGCCGATGCCCGGAACGCTGTTCGACGTCGTCTACGACCCTTGGCCCACGGTGCTCGCCGCCCAATGGAACGTCCGCGGTGGTTCGGTGGTCTCCGGACTTGATCTCCTGGTGCATCAGGCCGTCCTCCAGGTCGCCCTGATGACTGGCCTGGACGTCCCGCTCTCGGTAATGCGCGAGGCACTGCCGGAGTCCTGAGCAGTTCGCTCTTCTACGTTCAAGCCCGAGCGCCGATGGGCCGATGGGGGTACGAGGCGCCCGGACCGCGGCGCGTGGGGTGGAAAGGGTTCTGCGATGTCGGATCTGCTGCAAGGACGGTCGGCTCAACTCGACCGGGTGCTGAGTGACCTGTTGCGCCAAGCACCCGAGGTCGAGGCCGCATCGGTGGTGTCCTTCGACGGACTCCCCATGGCGTCGGCCCTCCCCGTCGCGATGGACGAGAACCGGGTCGCCGCGATGAGCGCCGCCCTGCTCTCCCTGGGCGAGCGGGCCGCAGAGGGTCTGGGTCGCGGTGAGCTCTCCCAGGTGTACGTCGAGGGCGAGTCCGGCACCGTCTTCCTGATCTCGGCCGAGGACGAAGCCGTTCTCGTGGCTGTTGGCGCCAAGGGCGCCAAGGTTGGACTTCTGCTGTACGAGATCCGCCGAGCCGCGCAAGCAGTGGCTGCTGCCCTTCGCCAGGACGAGCCAGATGAGGTCCCTACATCGGATCTATGGTCCGCACCCGAGCTGCGTTCGCAGCCCGCCGAGCCCTCTGACCACTTCGATGACGAGCCGATCGACGAGCCGATGCTCGACGCGGAAGCTGAGACTGCCGGCGTCGATGAGCCTGTTGTCGACCAGGATGACCCGCTAGGCCTGGCCGATCGGATCAACCACGACCAGGTCCGCTCAACCGACGAAGCATCCGAGGATGAGTCGGTCTACGCGACTGCGAACGCACAGCCGACTCCCGACTTGGGAGCGTGGGCCACCTTCACCCCCGGGGCAGGCGCCAACGCGAGTTCGAGCAGCTCATCCTCGGCCAAGGAGCCGAGCAACTGGTCCTGAGGTTCACAAGTCATCGAAGGACGATCGTGCACGCTCTAGCCACCCGCCCGTACCGACACAGATCCCGACCGACACAGATCCCGACCGACACAGATGAGGAGTTGAGGTGAAGCTCGAAGGTTCGCTTGATGCGTTCAGCCTGCCGGACATCTTCCAGCTCCTGAGCTTCACCAAGAAGTCCGGCGGTCTTCGACTGAGTCAAGGCGCGGCCGAGGGCGTTGTGTACTTCACCGACGGCTTTGTGACCGGCGCCTCGGCAGATGGCGTTCGGCAGGCCCTTGCGCGTCGACTGATTGGGTCGGGAGCCGTCGACGACGACGTCCTTGTCCGGGCCGTCGCAGAAGTCAGGGACGGACTCGGGGTAGGCCCATGGCTGATCGAATCTGGAGCCGTCGATGCTGAGCTCGTGCGCCAGGCGGCCACCGAGCAGACCATGGACTCGGTCTTCGATCTCCTCCGCTGGCCGGCAGGGGACTTCGCGTTCAGCGTTGACGCAGCCAACCCCGACGACGTCGGTGTTCGACTGGCACCGGATGCCGTGGTCACTGAGGCAACCCAGCGGCAGGGGGCCTGGGACGCGATCGCGAACGTGATCCCGGGACCGGACACGATCCTGGCCATGCCGGTGGTCCTGGCAACCGAACCCTCGGTCAGTCGAGACGAGTGGGCACTACTGGCTCTCGTGGATGGACGGCGTCGGGTCGGTGATCTGGTCGAGCTCACCGGGTGCGGGCAGTTCGCTGTGGTTTCTACACTCGCAGCGCTGGTCGGACGTGGCCTGCTGCAGGTGAGGGACGCGCACGACCATGTCACGACAGTGGCTCGCCGGCAGGCTTTGCTTGCTCCGCTCGAAGGCGTGCCAGAACTTGCTTCGGCGGACGACAGCGCTTCGGCGGACGACAGTGCTTCGGAAGCGGATCACGGGTCCGAGGAGGCAGCGGCTTCGGCCAATAGCGTGCCAGTTGATGACGCTCAGTTCGAAGACGTAGCCGACGACGACGTATCGTCGGACAAGGATTCCCCGAAGGCTCCCGACGCTGACGAAACTGGTTCGGGGACGACGGATTCCACCGTGGCGGGTCTTGGCAACGAGGACACCCAAGCCGCTGACTCGGAGACCCCGCAGCCCGTCCTGGTTCGCGCACACGTTCCAGGAGATGTGGTTCCGACCCGGGCCGAACCCTTCATGCCCACGCGCCGACCAGACCACCCAGAAGCTCCTGCGGCGCGGCTCACCGGGCTGCCCGCCATGAACCAGTCGGCCAGCGCAGCGGTGGCCGCAGAACCTCAGACTTCGGGACTCATCGAACGTGACCCGAGCGTGAACCGCAGCCTCCTGCTGAGGCTTATTGCCGGAGTGAGGGGTCTCTAGTGGCCACAGGTAGGACCAGGCGTCGCCATGGCGGTCAAGCCGTCAAGGTGGTCGTCACCGGACCGTTTGCGGCCGGAAAGACCACGCTGATCCGGACGATCAGCGAGATCACGGTGCTCTCGACCGAGCGCAGCATCACCGACTCGACCAAGGCCCGCAAGAACGAAACCACCGTGGCGATGGACTTCGGCCGGATCACGATCGACCGCGACTTGGTGCTCTATCTGTTCGGAACCCCCGGGCAGGAACGGTTCGACTTCATGTGGGAGATCCTCGGCGAAGGGATGCTGGGGTACGTCCTCCTGGTCGACGCCGAGCGAGAGGACTCCCTCGCGGAGGCGATCGGGATTCTCGGTGCATTTCGCCGGATGGCCCGGGTCCCCTACGTCGTGGCGTTGAACCGTGCCAATGGAGCGGACTCCAACGCTGAGGAGCGGTTGCGAGACGTGCTCCAGCTTCCTCCCGAGGTTCCCGTTCTGCCCTGCGACGCCACGGATAAGGAGTCGGTCAAGGCCGTGCTCCTCGCGCTTCTCTACGCCGTGCTCGACGAGGTCGAAGCCGAACGCGCGTCGGTGTAGGGACGAACCAGGCATGTCGGTTCTGGGGTCACTGTTCGGCGGTCGGCGTCGTCGCCCGCGCGGTCGACATGCCCAAAGCGGAACCCTTCCTGCTCAGACGATCCTCCCTGGTTTTGCGGCGCCGCACGAGCCAGTGGCCGGGGTGCAGGCCGCTCCAGAGCCCGCAGCTGAGTACCCTCCGGAGACCGAAGAGGGGCGTATCTCCGATCGGCCCGAGGCCGGGCCCCGGGTCGGCTTGTTCTTCGGCGACGGCAGCCATGTCGTGATGGAAGCCGACGATCCGCGGGCTGGGGCGTTTGCCGCGATCGCTGACGAGCTCAACCACTGACTGGGTTCTCAGTCCACTTGGACACGAGCCCTGTCCCCCATTCGGCTCAAGCCAGCCGGTCATCCGCCGATGACTTCCCCGGAGGGTTGCTGTGTCAGGCGGCCCAGTTCGAGGGGGCTATGCGTGGAGGGGACAGCGTGAAGCAGCTCGGCGACATTCTTGTTGAGGGTGGGCTCGTCACCACGAGCCAGCTCGCGACGGCTTTTGAGGAGCACCAGCGGCTGGGTCGGTCCTTGGGCCGTGTCCTGGTGGACCAAGGGGTCGTCACCGAAGGTCAACTCGTGGCCGCCCTGGCTACCCAGATCGGCATGCGTTTCGTCGATCTCAGCGACATCCTCATCGACCATTCAGCGGCATCGCTCATTTCGGGTGATCTGGCTCGACGTTCCTCGATGCTGCCCTTCGCTTTCGACGACGGAAGGTTGCTGGTTGCCACGGCCGACCCGGCCAACGTGATCGCCCTGGACGACGTACGTATGCGCACCCAACTTGAGATCCGCCCCTGCCTTGCCACGCCCGCTGACATCGCCGCAGCCATCGATCGGACCTACCGCGCGGACACCGATCTGGACGAGCTGAGCTCAGCCATCGAGTCCACTGAAGAGGACATGGACCTGTCCAAGGTCCGCGAGGCGACGGACGATGCGCCGATCGTGCGCTACGTCAACGCCTTGATCATCCAGGCGATTCAGGATCGCGCCTCGGACATTCACTTGGAGCCGACCGAGCGAGATCTCCGAGTCCGCTACCGCATTGATGGGGTGCTCCATGAGGTCATGAGGTCTCCGAAGAACATCCAGTCGAGTGTGATCAGCCGACTGAAGATCATGGCTGACATCAACATCGCCGAACGACGAATCCCCCAGGACGGCCGGCTCTCGGTCACGACCAACGGGCGCAAGATCGACCTTCGGGTGGCCACGCTTCCGACGGTGTGGGGCGAAAAGGTCGTGATGCGGATCCTGGACAATTCCACGGCAAGCCTGGACTTGTCCGATCTCGGGTTCAGTGATCGGAACTTTGACCGATTCTCGCTCAGCTTCACCAAGCCGTACGGCATGATCCTGGTCACCGGTCCCACGGGTTCGGGGAAGTCTACGACTCTCTATGCGACCCTCAACATCCTCAACAAGCCCGAAGTCAACATCATCACCGTCGAAGACCCGGTGGAGTACCGGTTGGCCGGCATCAACCAGATTCAGACCAATGTCAAGGCTGGTCTGACCTTTGCCGCGGCTCTACGCTCCATCCTCCGCGCCGACCCCGACATCGTGCTCATCGGTGAGATCCGGGATCACGAGACAGCCCAGATCGCGATCGAAGCCGCCCTGACCGGGCACCTCGTCCTCTCGACCCTGCACACGAACGACGCTCCGAGCGCGATCACGCGACTCATCGAAATGGGGATTGAACCGTTTCTCGTGGGGTCCGCTGTCGACTGCGTTCTAGGGCAGCGACTCGCGCGTCGGCTCTGCAGCAAGTGCAAGGAGGGCTACGTGCCCACAGCGGAGGCGCTTCTTACCGCAAAGTATCCCTGGAAGGACGGGGAGGAGCTGCCGACGCTCTTCCGGCCCATGGGTTGCTCTGCATGTGCCAAGACCGGCTACAAGGGCCGGCTGGCACTGCATGAAGTGATGCCCGTGAGCGAGGAGATCGAGCGCTTGACCGTCGAGCATGCGCCAGCCTCGCAGATCTCTGAGCTGGCACGCCAGGAAGGGATGGCCTTCCTGCGTGATGACGGCATGCACAAAGTTGCACTCGGGGTGACGTCCATCGAGGAGATCCTCCGCGTAGTTGTGTGACCAGTTGTGAACACGCCCAGCCGGGCGCCCGACAGCATCGAGAGGCCGTACGGCTCAAGCCGAAGCCGGCCTCGGCCGATGGCAGGACGAAGGGTTCGCAAGTTGCGGGCCTTTGACGAAGGGGGCAAGTGTGGAGACCACCGGCTTCGGCGGGTCCGCGCCAGACCAGAACGACAGCGACACGTCTGCCGCCCCTGGGACTGCGTTCGCGCCGTCCCCTCTGGACCCGGACTGGCGTCCCACCCCGGACAACGGCGCAGTATTCACGCCCGTGCCGGTTCCGCCGCCTGCCCCTTCGCCCGTCACAGGGTCGCCAGGTGTCGAGCCTGAGCCAGCTCGGGCCCCCGCGCCAGCGATCGGGCTTGCTCCCGAGGTCAGGGTTGTTGAGGCAACACAGCCTGCCGCCGCTCCTGAGCAGGCGGGCACGACGGTGAGCGTCCCGCTTGCGCCTGTCTCCGAGGTAGGGAATCCCTCCCCGACGCCTGCGTCAGAGGTCGAGGTTGCGGCACCCGGGTCAGCGACAAGTGACGCACCTGTTGAGGCCGTCGAGGCCGTCGAGGCCGTTCAGGTCGGACTGGCCGAGACCGAGGCCTTCGAGGGTGCCTATGGCCGCGCTACGACCGAGGAGCAGATTACCGAGGCTGATCTTAACCTGCATGATCTGCTCGAGATCGTCCTTCATCGCAACGCATCTGACCTCCATCTGACGACCGGCTCGCGCCCCCAAATCCGACTCCATGGGCATCTCACTCCGCTCGAGGACTTCCCCCAGCTCACTCCTAGCGTCATCCAGCGGGTCATGTATGCCGCGATCACTCAACGCCAGCGGGAGACCTTCGAGGAGAATCTCGAGTTGGACTTCGCCTACTCAGTCCCGGGAAAGGCTCGCTTCCGCGTGAACCTGTACCGCCAACGGGACTCGATCGGTGCGGCTTTCCGTCTGATTCCCTTCGAGATCAAGAAGCTCGAGGACTTGGGAATTCCCCCGTCGGTCGCCAACTTCGCCATGCTGCCTCGAGGATTCGTCCTGGTCACCGGGCCGACCGGCTCGGGTAAGTCGACGACGCTTGCTGCATTGGTCGATCTTGCGAACCGGCAGCGCCGCGACCACATCATGACTGTCGAGGACCCCATCGAGTTCCTTCACCAGCATCAGTCCTGTCTGGTGAACCAGAGAGAGGTGGGGGAGGACACGCGTTCCTTCACCAGTGCTCTCAAACACGTGCTGCGTCAGGACCCGGACATCATCCTGGTCGGTGAGATGCGCGACCTGGAGACAATCTCTGTGGCGTTGACGGCCGCCGAAACTGGACACTTGGTGTTCGCCACGCTGCATACCCAGGACGCTGCCCAGACGATCGACCGGATCATCGACGTGTTCCCGCCACATCAGCAGCAACAAGTGCGCGTCCAACTGGCCGGGACGCTGCAGGGCGTCGTCTGCCAGACCTTGGCGCGGACTGTGGATGGACGCGGTCGAGCGGTGGCGACTGAGGTGCTCGTTGCCACCCCGGCGATCCGAAACCTCGTGCGTGAGGGCAAGACGCACCAGATCTATTCCGCGATGCAGGCCGGGGCCCAACACGGGATGCACACGTTGGACCAGCACCTTGCGGAACTCGTTAAGCGAGGCCGGATCACCTATGAGACCGGCTTGGAGAAGTGTCATCACATCGAGGACTTCAACCGGATCACCGGCCGGAGCTGAGAGGCGCAACCATGGCAGCGACAGCGACATTCCAGTACTCGGTCCGGGACCGCTCCGGAAAGATGGTCTCCGGGAAGATTGAAGCCGACTCGTCAACAGCAGTGGCCCAGAAGTTGAAGACCATGGGCTACGCGCCCGTATCCATCACGCAGGTGAAGAACGCCGGCATGCAGATGGAGTTGAGCCTCCCCAAGATGGGGGCCAAGGTGAAACTCAAAGATCTGGCGGTGTTCTCCCGCCAGTTTGCGACCATGATCAACTCGGGCTTGTCCTTGTTGCGTGGTCTCACGATCCTCGAGGAACAGACGTCGAGCAAGGAGCTTGCCAAGGCGCTCACCCTCGTCCGGCAGGACGTTGAGTCCGGAAATGCGCTGTCTGCTGCGCTGGGCAAGCACCCCACGATCTTCCCGGATCTCATGGTGAACATGACCAGGGCGGGGGAGATCGGCGGCTTCCTCGATTCGGTGATGTTGCAGATTGCCGAGAACTACGAGGCCGAGGTCAAGCTGCGGGGGAAGGTCAAGGCCGCCATGACCTATCCGGTTGTGGTCCTGTGCATGGCGCTGTTGGCGGTGGTCGGGATGCTGCTCTTCATCGTGCCGACCTTTGCGAAGCTCTTCGACGACCTGGGTGGGACGTTGCCTGCTCCGACCAGGGTTCTGATCTTCTTGTCCGACCTGCTCAAGAACTACGCTCCGTTCATCGTCGTTCTGATGATCGGACTGGCGATTGTCTGGTCCAAGATCAGGCGGACCGACCGCGTGCGTCGCGTCGTCGACCCGCTCAAGCTCAAGCTGCCGGTGTTCGGAGGGCTGTTTCAGCGAATCGCCTTGAGCCGATTCGCCCGTAATCTTGGGACCATGATGAGTTCCGGAGTCCCGATTCTGCAGAGCCTCGACATCGTGGCAGATACGACGGGGAACGTAGTCATCGGCGACGCAGTCCGAGACGTCGAGGAAAGCGTGCGACGAGGTGAGAGCTTGTCCGGCCCGTTGGCGCAACATCCGGTCTTCCCGCCCATGGTGGTCCAGATGATGGCCGTGGGTGAGGACACAGGAGCCCTAGACACGATGCTGCACAAGATCTCGGAGTTCTACGACCAGGAGGTCGAGGCGACGACGGAGGCTTTGACTGCGCTCATCGAACCCTTGATGATCGCCTTCCTCGGCGCCGTCATCGGAGCGATGATCATCGCGCTCTACATGCCGATCTTCAAGATCTTCGACCTGATCAAGTAGCAACGCAACATGGTCTGAACGCGTCACATTGCGCCCGGAGCCTCTTGCGGCTCCGGGCGCTTTGCTGCGCGTTGTGGCTGGGTTTGTGACGGACAGGGCGCTTGCCTCAGTCGGGTGACTTCAAGTTGGGACCTTTTACTACTCAAGTCACCCAGCACCGTGACCGACATCTCTCTTGACATCGAGCTCCACGGCCAGAAACGGCACACCCGTCGTGAGGCGGGGTCGCAAAGCCAGGGGACCTGCCGGCGTGCAGGTCAGCCCGGCTGCCTCGGTCGAGAACCCCGCGAGGGGTCCTCAGAGGGGGATCTGCAGGTGAGGCTCACCGCATCGTTTCGAAGGGGAACATCAGCATGATCGCTCGCATCCGCAAGTCGATCCAGGACAAGGACCAGGGTTTCACCCTGATCGAGCTCCTGGTCGTCATCATCATCATCGGCATTCTCGCTGCTATCGCTATCCCGGTCTTCCTCAACCAGCGCAAGAAGGCTGTCGACGCGTCGATGAAGTCCGACGCCCGTCAGGTCGCAAACGAGATGGAGACCGCGTTCACCGACACCCAGACCTACCCGGCCACGGGCACCACGGCCGCCACGCTGGGCGTCAACTTGTCCCCGGGCAACCTGATCGCCGTGACCCGGTCCACCGATGGTGCGTCCTACTGCGTGCGCGTCACCCGCGCCGTGGGCGCCCAGCCTGGATCGGTTGCGCTGATGGCCTACGACAGTGACAACGGTGGCCTGCTTTCACCGTCTGGCACCGACTGCACCATCGTCTGACAGTTCGCGAACAAGGGGCCGGGACCGTCATGGTCCCGGCCCCTTGGCGGGCTGATGCCAGCTTCGACTAACTGAGACAGGCGATCAAGCAGGACTCGAATTCCAACTGGGCACGTCGAACGATCAAGAAGGGTTCGTGAGATGTCGAGAAAAGCCAACATGGGATGTATCTCGCGTGGCGTGGTCCAGCGGGTCCGGGCCGACGTAGGACGCCTGGATCGAGGAGATCCCGGCATAGGCCAGTGCGGTGAAGGCAATCGAGGAGATGAGCAAAGCTACGATCGCCTCGATCAGGCTGAAGCCTCGGTCATCGGCCCG